>DONH01000255.1 GCA_003509235.1 Planctomycetaceae bacterium | reverse complement strand
CACCTTCATCAATTGAGTACTGGCTTGGAATCGTGCGGTTAATACGAGTAGAAACAGGTGACTCCTCATTCACAATCAGATTCACATCACCACCTGCTCCTTTCTCATCTCCGTCATAGCGAAAATCAACAATAATAGTGTTGGAACCAGGCTGGAGAGGCAGGCTTGATTTCACAATTATTCTGTCGCCTAAATCGTTGTACACGTAACTCGCGTACCCATTTTCAACAAATATGGCCCAACCACCAAAGCGACCGCCTTGGGCAAATATCACACCATTAGCTTCTTCCGTTATCTCAACTTCAGCAGTTACTTTGCTTGAACAGTTCTTAATGCTTAGAAGTGCATTCTCGTTAATATTAATTGCACCCGGATACAGGGTAAGACTTGTGCGATCACCCATTAATGTTGGCCGACCAGCGACCTCCGGCAAAAGACGCTCTAACAATCGATCATCAAGAGGAAAAGCTCCGTTTTCCACTGCCTCTTGGACAAATTGCTTTTTCATTGCCCCGAGGCGATCAGCGTATTGGCTCGATAGATCGTGCGCAAGGCTGAAGTCTTCCAGAGTATTGAATAATTGCCAACCAGTATCGTCTTTAATTTCATTTAGTTTCTTGTTTTCCCACGGAAGTTTAACCGTTGCACGAGCCAACCACCCATTATTGTAGATTGCACGATTACCGATGATTTCAAAATACTGTACTGAGTGTTTTTCTTTTGCATCACGATTATCGAATGCATACATCAAACTTGTTCCTTGCATGGGAACTTGAGGCACACCATTTACGACGGTTGGTTCAGCAATCCCCGTAGCTTCAAGTACCGTCGGTGCTATATCAATCACATGACTGAACTGACTTCGAATCTCACCTTTTGCCTTAATACCTGCAGGCCAGTGAATGACTGTTCCGTTCCTTGTGCCACCAAAGTCACCAGCAACCTGCTTTGTGAAAGCAAACGGTGCATCAAACGCGATTGCCCAACCGACCGACATATGCGGATAGGTCACACGGCCACCCCATTCATCAAGATGAGAAAGTTGCTCTTCAACTGTCTCCTGTCTGCCATTGAGCATGTTGCCCCAGTTCCAATTTCCTGTGTAGTTCCCCTCTGCACTGGTACCGTTATCTCCAGAAATGTAAATAACAAGCGTATTATCAGTCTTTCCAAGATCATCGATTGCACCAAGGAGTCTACCCACTTGATGATCGGTATACTCTGCAAAGGCTGCGAAAACCTCTGCCTGCCGAGCAAACACTTTCTTTTCATTCTCGTCCAATGAATCCCAAGCCGGAATACTGTCTGCCGTTTTTGCTAGTTCAGTTCCAGCAGGGACTACACCCATTTCGATTTGCCGAGCGAGAGTCTCTTTGCGGAGAACATCCCAACCGGCATCAAACTTTCCTCGATATTTCTCGCACCATTCACTAGGAACCTGATGCGGTGCGTGCACACCCGGCGCCGAGTAATAGATAAAGAATGGCTTTTCTGGTGTCATTGAGTGTTGCTGTTGCATCCACTCAATTGATTCACGAGTCATGTCATCTGCGAGGTGATAGCCCTCATGGTCTGGAAAGTCTATGTTCGTAACTCCATCGTGTAACGTCGGTTCGTACATGTTCTCTTCAGCCCCAATGAACCCATAAAACTTTTCGAACCCTTGACGAGTTGGCCAGGTATCTTGAGGCCCTGAGACAGTTGTTTCGCGACCGAGGGTTGAGTGCCACTTACCAAAGGCTGCCGTGTTGTATCCGTTGAGCCTTAAAATCTCTGCAAGTGATGCTGCGTCATTTGGAAGACGACATGTATTTCCAGGGAAACCCGTTGCTATCTCGGGGATTGAACCCATATTGAGCACATGATGGTTCCGACCGTGCCGCAGAGCTGCACGTGTTGGTGCACAGAGTGCCACAGTATGAAAACGGTTGAATCTCAACCCGTTTGAAGCAAGATGGTCGAGCGTTGGCATTGCTATCGGACCACCAAACGATGCAGGCCCCCCGAAACCAAGGTCATCAAGCAGAATCACTACAACGTTTGGCGAATCTGTAGGAGCCGAAATACGGTCATCTTCTGGCATGCGCACTTTAGAGGGATCGACTTCATAAACGGTTGGATGGCGGACATCGGCAACAGGAAGATGCTGACGGACACCACCGTCTCTAGCGGCTATGGTCTCCTCAGCAATAGTTTTTTGAAAAACACCGAAAACCATGAAGCAGCCGACGGTTGTGTAACGTAGCAACTGAAGACTCTTAGAAATACTCAATGATGATGAAAACATTTTCTCACCTGAAATAGAAATTAAGAATGGTGACAGAACAGCATTCAGCGGATTTTCCACCCTTTTTTCAGCCGAATAGTTAACCTGTTATGGTATGTACACTCAATGAAATTGCAATCTCAGGCAACTCATTAGTGCTATTTTACGAGATCTTACTTTCATCACACTCTTGTTTTAAACATTGGAGCCCCAAGACCAATGGTTCATTCGCTCTGGCAAGACAACCCTGTCCTTAAGCCATACACGAAGATGTATGTCTTCTCACTTTGCATTTCATTGATCGTATGGAATTCAGCATTGGCAGAAGTTCGTCTCCCACGTTTTTTTTCAGACAATATGATCCTGCAACAGAATCAGACAAATGCGATCTGGGGCTGGGCAGACCCTGGTGAAGAAGTTGTTGTTCGCGCCAGTTGGAAAGCCACTTCTTCAACAGTCACAGACAGTGACGGGCGATGGAAAGTTTTTTTAAAAACGCCATCGCACGGGACAGGACATTCACTGCATGTTGGCAGCTCAAACACAACTGTCATTAACAATGTCGCTATCGGGGAAGTCTGGCTTTGCCTAGGACAATCCAACATGGGATGGTCAGTTCAAAATAGCTTCGAAGCAGATAGTGAATCAGCAGTTGATCTTCCAAATCTGAGGATTTTTAAGTCTGCCCGAGAGCACTGGCACAAACCTCTTGAGGAAAATCGTGACCGGCTTTGCGTTTGGAAACCTTGCGATCCTGAATCTGCAATGGAAACCTCTGCAGTTGCTTATTTCTTTGGAAAGGAAATCCACCAAGAACTTGGCATTCCTGTTGGGATCATTCAACGTGCATATGCGGGAACACCAATTGAAGGGTGGCTACCGTGGGCTGAACAAAAGAATGACCCACGATCAAAAGCTCAGAAAAAACTGTTTGAAGACACAGCTTCACGCATGGCACAGAAACGAGGCGAAACAGCCGAAAAAGCAATCGCAACCTTTGAGTCTGAATTAGCGAGCTATAACGCCAAAATTGATGCTGGTGAAACAATGAAGAACAAGTTCAAACAACTCACCCCACCGATTATTACTCGCCCGGCTACTCTCGGGCATCAGTTTCCGGAGAATATTTTCAATGCCATGGTCGCACCAGTTACCCCCTTTGGGATTCGTGGAATCGTCTGGTATCAGGGGGAACGAAATTCGAAGAACGTTCCTCAGTCACTGCACTATCAACACCAACTGGAAACACTCGTAAACTTCTATCGCAAGGAATGGCACCAGAAATCAAATGGTCACATGCCCGAAGATTTCCCTGTTCAAATAACTCAACTCCCAAGCTGGCATGCTCCACAGTCTGCTCCTACTGAAGGCATTGAATCTCCTTGGGTTGTCAATCGCGAGTCCATGCGTCTGGCAACAAAAAATCTTTCAAATACACATATGGTTGTCTCCATCGACACAGGGGACGCCATAGCATTGCATCCGAAAAACAAAAAACCGATTGGTATTCGACATGCAATCATCGCACTAAAAAATACGTATGGAAAGTATCCTGTTGGTGAAGGCCCCAGATATCGCGATCACAAAATAGCGAAGGGCAAAATTTTCATTGAGTTTGATTCTATTGGATCTGGCCTGCGGCCTGCACGTCAAGAACCAATGAACGGATTTGCTATCGCTGGCAGTGACCGTCAGTGGCACTGGGCAGATGCAAAAATTACAGACAACACTATCGTTGTTTCTTCTGCGAACGTCATCGAGCCCGTTGCGGTTCGCTATGCATGGGCTATGAATCCTTCACAACGCAATTTACTTTATAACGAAGAAGGCCTGCCCGCGTCCCCATTCCGCACTGACAATTGGGAACTCTGTGATCCTGAAGCAGACACAGTCGAGGTCACAAAACCGCACAAACCAAGTGACTATACTCCCCACGATTGGAGCAGACCGGTAATGATACAGTAATCTGTTAGTAGAGCTGCTCAGACCTTCATACCTTGAAAAGGGAACAAGATTTTCAATGCAATTCTTTCCACTGATACGGCATATACTTTTCGTCTCCGGCCTCATGGCAATTGCGTCGACAGATCTGGCAAACGCTGAGGATTCGTGGCGAGACTTGTACAGGCCACAGGTACGTGATGGCATGCCCTGTCGAGTTATGACTCCTCTTTCTTTTGCTCCCAACAAGAACTATCCCGTGATTGTTTCCCTTCACGGAGCGGGTGGTAAGGGGACCGATAACAAGAAACAACTAAAAGACTGGAACCGTCAACTTGCAGGAAAACAAATACGAACGGATTTCCCCTGCTTCGTAATTGCCCCGCAAGCCGACCAGCTATGGAACTCCGACCACCTCCGAAAAATAAAAAGTATTATTGGCACCCTCCCCTCGGCTGATATGAGTCGCATCTACGTTCTTGGGCATTCAATGGGTGGCCACGGCACCTACATATTCTCACAACTTGACCCTGACTTCTTTGCCGCGGCAGCACCATCTGCTGGAAGCGGCCTTCGACGCACAGAACCATTTATCGATCCAGAAAAAATTAAGGATCTTCCTATCTGGGCTTTTCATGGAGACAAAGACGGCGTCTGCCCGATTGAAAAAGACCAGGCAGTATTCAACGAAATGAAAAGCCTCGGTGGAAACATGAAGTTCACGATCTGGGAAGGCGACAATCATGGTGTCTCCGGGAAATTTATTCCTGGTGCAAAAAACGGCACGACACACACAAGTAGCGAACGCTGTGATAGCGAGCCCGACTTCTTAAAGTGGCTCTTTGCACAGTCGAAGTAACTACGCTGGGAAAGATACGATCTATCGGCTGTGCCGACCCATTTCAGCCAACGAGGTTTTTGAGGATCTCTGTGGCTTGCTCAACTTCACGCAAATCAATCCACTCATCAGCCGTGTGGGCCTGGGAAATCGACCCCGGGCCAAAGACAACACAAGGCAGACCTGCCGCAGCATAGACGCACGCGTTGGTTCCATAGCGGGCCACTTCTTCAACAAAATGAATACCGGTTTTTTTTACAGCCTCTCGAAGAATCGCTGCAGCCGCAGCTGCCCCAGCTCCTTTGTTCGACAGTCCTGAACTCGCAAGAAATGGTTCTTCATGATCAATCACAGCAGTTGGGCAGTTTGCGGAAATATAATCAATCACCTCTCGCCTTGCGATCAGCGGGTCTTCTCCGGGTACCAATCGGCGATCGATTTCAACGACAACACGATCAGGCATAAGGTTTACACCCGTACCACCATGGATCGTACCCACGCTAAGTGTTGGGGCACCGCAAGGATGTGATGAGTGACGAAGAGAAAGTTCCTGTGCCAAGGACTCCATCGCCAGCGTAACTCTCGAAGCCGAATAAATTGCATTCGAGCCTTTTTCAGGATATG
>DONH01000012.1:2039-3441 GCA_003509235.1 Planctomycetaceae bacterium | reverse complement strand
CCTGTTGTTCGTGGTATTTATGTGCTTGAAAAATTACTTGGTTATTCTCCACCACCGCCACCGCCTGATGTGCCGCTAATTGAGCCAGATATCCGTGGTGCTGTCAGTATTCGTGATCAGCTTCTAAAACATCGAAATGTTGCAACGTGTGCTGAGTGTCATCGAAAGATTGATCCACTTGGATTTGCCCTGGAGAATTATGATGCCATTGGTGGTTGGCGGGATGAATATGACGGGAAAGTTTCGATTGATTCCTCAGGGAAGCTGCCTGATGGAGATTCGTTCGAGACTCCGGCAGAATTTCAAGATGCTCTTCTGAGGCGAAAGGATCAGTACACTCGCTGCATCACGGAAAAACTTCTTGCATACGCTTTAGGCCGTGAACTAGAAGTCAGCGACAGACCTGTCATTGATGAGATCGTCCAAGAGATAAGTAGCCCAGGGAAGGGTCTGCGGGATCTTATTCAAGAAATCGTGGCAAGTCGCAGCTTTCTTGAGAATTAAAGTGTGTGTTGGCTAGTTGATTGAACGAAGGCTTATATGGGGTGAGGGGTATGATTTTTTTGAAATGGTTGCGGCTGGGTTCTTTGCTATTTGTTGCATGGGTCTGCACGGACACCGTCCGTGGTGAGAATCCACCGAACATTGTCTACATCATGTCAGATGAACTCGCGTATTTTGAACTTGGTCATATGGGGAATCCATATATTAAAACTCCTCGCATTGATCAGATGGCCAGAGAGGGCATGCGATTCACAAATGCACTCGCAGGCTCGCCTGTCTGTGCTCCGTTGCGTTGTAATCTTATGACAGGCAAGCATTCCGGACATGCATCGGTACGAGCCAACGATGGTGGAACTCCGCTACGAGAGGGCGAGGAAACGATTGCTTCAATGCTGAAGCAGAAAGGCTATGCCACAGGTGGATTCGGTAAATGGGGGTGTGGAGGGCGTGATTCGACAGGCGTCCCCGAGAAGCATGGGTTCGATGTCTTCTTTGGATACTACGATCAGGTGCACGCACACTCTTTCTATACGCCGTACCTCATTCGTAATAGTGAAGAGGGCGTTCTGGAGGGGAATGTGGGTGGCCGAACTGGAAAAACCTATTCAGAGTATCCAATTCATGCAGCAGCCCTTCAGTTCATACGAGACAATAAAAAAAGGCCCTTCCTATGTTACATGCCGATCACACCGCCTCATGGCATGTACGACATTCCTGCCGATGACCCTGCGTGGGAACTGTATAAGAACGAAGCATGGATGCGTGACCCCACGATTTCTCAAGACACAAAAAACTATGCTGCAATGGTTTCAATGGTTGATCGTGAGGTCGGGAATGTCCTTGATCTTTTGCGTGAACTTGGGCTCGAAGAAAACACGATTGTCTTCTTTACCGGAGA
>DONH01000012.1:465-1640 GCA_003509235.1 Planctomycetaceae bacterium | reverse complement strand
TGGGGTTGAGTTTCGCGGTGGGAAAGGCAATCTCTATGAAGGTGGCTTAAAGATTCCGTTTCTTGTTCGATGGCCTGGAGTAGTTGCGGCGAATACGGTTCGTGATCTTGTTTTCTATCAGCCCGACATGATGGCAACGATTGCTGACATAACGAATACAAAAGCTCCTGAGGATACCGATGGCATTTCGATTGCTCCGACGCTTCTCGGGGCAGACGGCTCGCAGAAGCTGCATGAAATGATGTATTGGGAGTACGGGAACCAGACGGCGGTTCGATATGGAAAATGGAAAGCAATTCAGCCCGGAAAGCCAAAAGGAAGTAAGCAGGATCAGCCTTGGGAACTCTATGACCTGTCCAGAGATGTGAGTGAGTCCACATCTGTCGCAGAGAGTCATTCAGATGTTCTTGTGAAAATGAAAGCCTTTGCAGATGCCTCGCACGATCCGGTTAAAGCTGGAACGTACTATGACAAAAGTCGAGAGCGTCACGAACGAGATCGAAAGGCAAAGTGGGGGACGTTGCGTAATGATCAGAGTCCCTTGAAAAACGCACAACGAATCCCAGAACAGGATATCGTGCCATTCGAAGAGATGAAGTTGATCCGCTGGAGCAGTGAAAACAGGGCGAACGACCGACTTGCGAAATATGCAATAGATGGAAAGCCGAGTAAAGTGTGGCATTCACAGTTTTCACAAGAAAAGAAGAAGCATCCGCATGAACTGGTGATTGATTTGGGTCAAACCCGAATGATCAATGGTTTCTATTATTTAGCGAGGCAAGATAAGGGGTGGAACGGTGCTTTTGAAGAAACAGAATTCTATGTGTCGGATAACGCTGATCACTTTCCAGAAGAGCCGTACGTGCGCTGTCTCTTTAAAAAAGAAAAGCAGGCTCAGCGTGTGGAGGGTGATAAAATAAGGGCTCGCTATGTACTGGTACGAAATATATCCGAAGTTTCGGGTAACGATTTTGGATCAGCAGCAGATATTGCAGTGATTCTCGCGAACTAGGTTTACGGCATTGCCTTTCATAATGCATGCCCGTCCACGACATTTGTATGGGGTAATTGGCATAGTGTGGGATGGAATGTCACAAATCAAAATCATTATCTACGTTCTTTCAGCATTTATTGGCTTCGGTGTAATCGCAGCATCTCATGTCGTTGCGTCCGAT
>DONH01000012.1:0-125 GCA_003509235.1 Planctomycetaceae bacterium | reverse complement strand
GTAGTGCTTCACAAATTGATTTTTTTGAGGCCAACATCAGGCCAGTGCTTATCAAACATTGCTATGAATGCCATTCCGCCGAGTCCGGAGAAGCAAAAGGTGGCTTGCGACTCGATTCCAAACAA
>DONH01000070.1 GCA_003509235.1 Planctomycetaceae bacterium | reverse complement strand
TATAGAAGACGGGGCAAGGGAACTTGATATGGTCATCGCATTACCCGCATTGCTCGATGGTGATTGCAGGGCTGTCCACGATGATATTGGTGCAGTCGTCAATGAAGCCAGGCCCGCAAGTGTGCCCGTCAAGGTTATCCTCGAAACCTGCTACCTCAAGACAACTGAAATTATCCAAGCCTGCCAGATTTCCGAATCGGCAGGCGCATCATTCGTGAAAACGTCAACCGGTTTTGCTCCGAGTGGAGCAAGCCCTAAAGCAGTCAAGACCATGCTCGAAGCAGTTGATGGCCGTATTGGAGTAAAAGCGAGTGGTGGAATTAGAACATGGAATGACTGCGTTAGCTACTTGAGAATGGGCTGTACGCGAATTGGCGTGGGTGATCCGCTCGCTATTTTATCCGATGCGCCAGAGGCCGATTGAACCGCTTTATACGCACGGGCTTCCATTCTTAGCCAATGTCCATTCGAACCGTGACGTCAGCCATCAAAGATAAGCATGACGTACGCAGCAAACAGTATGAGGTGCACAACACCCTGGAGTAGTGTGGTTTTTCCAGTACCGAGAGTGATTACGCTCGTAAAAAGGGTGAGCGTAAGCATGGCAATGTCAGTTGGTTCAAGACCTAGCTCAAGGGTTCTTCCCGAGAAAAATCCTATAGCTAAAACAACGGGGACAGTCATGCCAATTGTACTGGTGGCTGAACCGAGCAAAATATTTATGGTTCGTTGAAGCCGGTTGTTGCGAGCGGCCCGCAGGGCGCTGAGACCTTCGGGCGACAGCACAAGGATGGCAACAAGGAAACCTCCGAGTGCCGGCGGAGCATTGAGTGTGTGAATACCATGGTCCACAAGTTTGCCGAGGTTTTTTGCCAGAAAAACAACCGGTACCATGCTCAACACAAGAAGCATTGCATGGATAAAGGTTGAATATGGGGGCTCGTCATGGTCCTGCGTTATGTTTGTTGGGGAAAGGAAATATGCAGCCTGACTGCCTGTCTGTACAAGCAGAAAAATAACATAGAGTCCTGCGGATGTTACGAGCAAGAACGCCGCCTGTAAGGAAGACACGTTGCCACCAGGAGCTGACTCTGTGAATCGGGGTACGATGAGTGTGAGTACTGCGAGTGGAACCAGAACACCAAGGTAGGCGTTCGCGCCTGACAGGTTGTATTCCTGCCGATGGTGGCGGAGTCCGCCGGCAAGTAGTGTGCCGCCCAGCATGCCAGTGAGCACAATCATTACGACCGAAAACATTGTGTCTCGAGCAAGTCCGGGATGTGTCTTTCCCGTCAGACTGACCGCTGCAATCATCGCAACTTCAATCCCAATTACGGCAAGTGTAAGCACGATCGTTCCGTAAGGCTCGCCAAGACGTATTGCCAACGCATCAGCATGTCGAACAACACCAAATGAGAGCCACAGTATGGAGAAAAACAACCACGAAAAACAAAAACCCGCCCATAGAGGCTGAGACAGACCTGCAAGCCATACCGTTCCGAAGAAGAACCAGAGACCTGCCGTGGTAATTCCAAACAGCAGTCCTTTTTCATTGCGCATGGAGAGAAGTAGGGTCTTCATCGGTATAAAACTGAGTATTTGATTGGATACATACAGACGGCCTTAACGGTATTCGGATCGTCCTACCGCGACCGTAAATCCCAATCCAGCGTCTGAGACCCCGGTGTCACATCCGTCGTGAGCGTTGATTCTCGGTTATAGCGAACAGGCACCCTCTCCGGCACCTCAACTTTTTGTCCATCGTCTGTTGTTCGCCAATCATAGGTTGTGATCCGCACGGTATGGCGCCCGGGCACTGCACCCGGGCGGTCTGGAAGGTATCGAAGCGTGTAACCACCTTTGCTGTTTGTAATACCGTACGATGTTGATCCTTCATCTGGGGTGAATTCAACAGTTGCCCCAGACACCGGATTTCCATCGAGAGAAACCTTTCCAGAGACCCTCCCAAGCGGTACTTCTATAGGAGACAAGAATAGCCACGCTGCCGTTTTCCCTGCGAGCAGAAGGCAGATGCTAATGCTAAGAACAGCCAGACCCAACTTCAATTGGGGACGGCTCTCCAGCTTTTTCTGTAACTGCTCGTATAGTTCAGACCCAATCGCCTGGACAATCGCAACAAGTTCACCAAAGTCAGCGGCCACTGGTATTAAATATCCGTAAAGAAAGCGAAGAGTTTTATGGTGTGGTGGTAGCCACTCCGTCGTCCCGAATACCGAGACGCTGATATACCCCAAGCTGCGATGCAACATAGGTGGGGTTATTATTATTGAAGGTGACTCCAGCATTTGAAAATGCAATGTCGTCATTCAGCGATTGGACACTGCCGTCACAATAAAGAAAGTTACCACCCCCTGGGTGCGCACTGCTAAATCCTTCAGTGCATGAATTTGTCGGTTTTATTGGACGTGGATCGTTGAGTTTCATGCTGACACGAGCCCGCACCCAATAACTTCCCCACATGTCCGGTCCTGGAGGATTTCGAACGCCAATCCATGTCGCCGCACGACATCGATCATGCCTCTCTCCTACAGCAAACGTTTTCGTCAAACCATCCGTAATATCGGCTACTCGCACCGGAGTCTCAGACCAAAAGATTCCATTCCCATTTGATCCTATAACTGGCATCGGGTCGTTGAGCCCACCGTTGCCAACATAATTAGAGGTTGCAGGCTCAAAATCACTTGGGCAGTTATCGCAGTCGAAAAGTCGGTTGTATTGCGGCCCATTATTACTCCCTCCCGGTAACGTCGAGGGAGTGAGATCACTTGGGCAGCGAAAGAGATCTATTGTCGTCCGTAGGAGTGGCCTAATTGCCGGATCACCAATTGCATCACGCAGCGTTGAGTTCGAAACCTTGAGTGAGTCGTATAGGACGGACTGTTCTAACATAGGTAAAATTTGAGTGGGCCAACCCCATTCAGCTTTTCGCGAACCACCAGGCTGCCAACCCACAGGGAACTCTCTTCGTGCGTTTTCGTAAACATGAAGGCC
>DONH01000422.1 GCA_003509235.1 Planctomycetaceae bacterium | reverse complement strand
ATTCCCAAAAAAAAAACACCAGAACTTTTCACGACTTTCCTCTGATGATCAACAGCGGGTTCGGAGCATGGCAGCTATCTTACGACTCGCTGGGGGCCTCGACCGAAGTCGATCACAGCAAGTAAAAGATGTTCTTGCCAGTATTGATAACGATGGTGCAAATCTTGTTGTTGTGTCTGACGCCAACCCTCAAGTTGATATCTGGGGTGCAGAGCGGAGAACTGATCTTTTCGAGAAGGCGTTTGACATGCCTGTTCGGATTCGGTGGGCTGGACCGGAAAAAGATCAGATGTAACTAATGACTGGCCATCAGGAACACTAAACTGCTCAGATATGCATGCTCACTCCGTGTCCTTATAAAACAGATAAACCATACGACCGGCCCCGTAGGAATGTATTTTTTGAACCTTCAGCCCTATGGCATCTTTCACCGAGTAGAGTTAAGGAGAGTCGATTTTCTGAAACTCTGACTGAAGCCCTTTCCGTCCATCTGGTGTCCAGAAACCATGAATTTTAAAAAACCATCGTTTGTGATTCTCACGCTCCTGTCGACTGCCTGGGTTGTTTCATCCGCTGAAGCTGCTCGCTGGAGGAAATCAAAATCCTCGAGTTACCGGAATTCTCGAACTCCCAGAAATCAAGCACCTTACAAACCAGGGGCAAGCCCATATGTGACCGGAATTGAGGGCCGACCCCGCTATTATGTTCCGCCGACGATACCGCGGACGCCGACGTGGAAAATGTACGGAACAGAGCCGGGGGTCGCCCCGGGCGACTGGCCACGCTACGCTCCATTTGGATTCGGTGGCTATCGATTCCCGGCTGTTGGCAATGCAGCATATCGTTGAGCGGGATGGAAAACAGTGAGCCACCTGACAGGAGGTTCACTCACCGTGCCCGATCTTCTTGAAATCACACCCAACGGTCTCTTCTGTGCGGTCGGTAATTTCTATATCGATCCATGGCGACCGGTATCTCATGCCGTTATCACCCACGCCCACGCTGATCATGCTCGGCCGGGTAGTGATTGTTATCTTTGTGCTGCACCTGGCAAGCATGTCTTGCGTACCCGCATGGGCAACCAGGCACTCATCGATACTCTGAAATACAACGAGCATCTTTCCATAAATGGAGTTGATATTTCGCTCCATCCAGCAGGCCATCTTTTGGGTTCCTCACAAGTTCGAGTGAGTTACCAGGGGACAACCTGGGTCGTAACTGGTGATTACAAACTCCAGAATGATTCAACGTGTGACTGTTTTGAATCCGTTCCCTGTGATGTATTTGTCACAGAAAGCACTTTTGGCTTACCTGTGTATCGTTGGCCTGATCCAGAAACTGTTGCTCAAGAAATAAATGCGTGGTGGAGAGCAAACGCCGACTCTGGTCGTACCAGCGTGCTATTGGCGTATGCACTTGGTAAGGCACAGCGGCTTGCCTCATTACTCGACCCATCAATCGGACCGATATATGGACATGGGGCCGTGATGAAACTTGTTGAAGCCTATCGGGCAAGCGGCGTACGACTTCCACCCATCAATCGAATACCACCTCGGAGCCGAAAAATAGGCGGCGGGCGTGGGATTGTTATTGCTCCTCCAAGTGCTGCAGCCACAACCTGGATCAATCGCTTTGGTGAGACATCTATTGCCATGGTATCCGGCTGGATGCTTCTTCGCGGCGTTCGTCGACGACGTGGGATCCCGAAAGGCTTTATTCTTTCTGACCACGTTGACTATCCAGACCTTATGCAGGCGGTTCAATCTTCGGGTGCACAACGAGTCCTTGTTACTCACGGTTTTACAGACATAGTCGCACGATTGCTTACGGAACAAGGGCTCGAGGCAGAGGTACTTGCAACACGTTTTGTTGGTGAAACGAATCCTGATGATAGTGACACAGATGAAGACGCCTCAGAGCTTCAGGCTATCACTCGTGAACCTATCGAAACTGACAACAAAGATGCAGAGGCTGCCAAATGAAACGCTTCTCTGATCTGTATTGGAAACTGGATGGCACAACCAGTACAAACCAAAAGATTGAAGTTCTGAAAGAGTACTTTGTGTCAGCACCTCCTGAAGACGCCGCGTGCGGGCTACGAGTGCTGTGTGGGGCCAAACAACTTCGGGCCGTATCGACACGATCACTCAGAGAATGGGCTGCAGAATTTTCCGAACTCCCTCTCTGGCTGGTTGAAGAAAGCTACGCTCACGTTGGCGACCTTGCCGAGACACTTGCCCTCATCTTACCGGACCAACCCACACGTGAAACGAGTAACCAGAACCACATCACTGAACCACTACCACTCTCTCGTTGCTTCGAAGAAACGATACGTGGACTCAAAGGAAAGCCGGACAACCACAAACGACAGGTCGTTGAGGAAACATGGAAACGGCTGACGCCTCGTGAACGAATTGTCTGGCACAAGCTTTTAACTGGGGGCTGCCGTGTTGGCGTGTCGAGATCTTTAGTCGCACGAGCACTCGCAGAAATGTCTGGTCTGGAGCCAGCAGTGCTTGCCGAACGAATGATGGCCGCAACAATCGAGACTGCAGAAGACTTTCAGTCACTTATTTCACCAAAGCCTACGTCCGCTGACAGCCTGCGCCCGTACCCATTCTTTCTTGCTTCACCAATGAATAGTGAACCTCAGGAGCTTGGCTCTGCCGCGGACTGGCACGCCGAATGGAAGTGGGACGGCATGCGGGCTCAGGTTGTGCGAAGATCTGCTGGAATCTCAATCTGGAGCCGAGGCGAAGAAAGGATGAACGATGCCTTCCCTGAAATTGTAGAAGCTGCAGAATATCTTCCTGATGGCACTGTTCTCGACGGGGAACTGCTTGCAGCCCACCCGAACAATCTTCTCCCCTTCTCAATGCTATCGAAAAGGGCAAGCCGTAAACGTGCCGGTAAAAAGATTCGTACTGAAATCCCGGCTGTTTTTGTTGCGTACGACCTGCTTGAAACCCAAGGAAAGGACATTCGGCAAGAGCCACTTTCTCTTCGCCGAAGGAAACTCCTCACCATCGTGCCATCGGCTTTTCAGCGACAACCGGCACTTTCAGGTGTGGCAGCTAAACTTCACCATAATTCTGCCGAAAATGAAAATAGTGACATTAGAATGTTTCACTCTCCTCTTGTTGATGCCCATTCATGGGACGAGCTCGCCCTCGCCCGACAACAAGCCCGCCGACGTGGTGTTGAAGGGCTCATGCTCAAACGAATCACAAGCAGCTATGCACATGGCCGACCACGAGGCGACTGGTGGAAATGGAAGGTGGAGCCACTCGAAATTGATGCTGTGCTCCATTATGCCCAGGCTGGGCATGGGCGCCGCGCCGGGCTCCACACTGACTATACGCTTGGTGTCTGGGACGGGAATCAACTTGTCACCGTCGCAAAAGCCTATAGTGGGCTATCTGACAAAGAGCTTATTGAAATCGACAAGATTATCCGTAGCACTACGATTGAGAGGCATGGTCCAGTTCGCGTCGTACGGCCAACGCTTGTATTTCAACTGGCCTTTGAAAATGTATCGAGATCAACCCGTCATAAGTCAGGCATAGCGGTTCGCTTTCCACGAATAGCGAGATGGAGACGTGACAAACTTCCTCATGAGGCAGCAACACTCAGCGACTTGAAAGCACTTCTTGCACAAGCAACTGGTGAACAGTAGCTAGCTGGCGAACAAACCGAGCAGAACCAATGCCCTCAGCACCTAAAGCCACACTTCCTCAACGGCGGCTACCACTAGGCAGACAACGTTCGTCACAAAAAAAAGATACTCCAACTCCAAAACCAGTTACTGAGCTGGCCACTCTTTGTGCGACATGCGAACAATGGTTTAAAAATCGCAAACAAACGCCATTCGATTTCCAACGTGCAACTTGGCAAGCGATGGCAGCTGGAAGAAACGGCCTTCTTCACGCTCCGACGGGTACAGGAAAAACACTCGCAGCATGGCTTGGTGCATTGTGTCGAAGCTCTGCTTTATCCACGCACCACAAGAAGACCGGCATCCGGATTATCTGGATCACTCCACTTCGTGCTCTAGCGACAGATACCGCCCGTGCCCTTCAAGAGCCACTGGCCGACCTGACTGAAATGCTTGGCTCCCACTGGCAGGTCGGCACCCGCACTGGTGACACATCAGCTGCTGATCGTCGCCGTCTTCGACAGAATTGGCCCGAAGCTCTTATCACCACTCCTGAATCGCTTTCTATTTTATTGTCACTCGAAGACAGCCAGGAAATATTTTCGGATCTCGACACCGTCATCGTCGACGAATGGCACGAACTTCTTGGAACAAAGCGTGGTGTTCAGACTGAACTTGCATTATCAAGGCTCCGCGCCATCCGTCCCGGAGTGGTCACATGGGGATTATCTGCGACCCTTGCGAATCTTGATGAAGCCGTTGCCACACTTGTTGGACCAATGCAGCGTGAGCAAGCTCAATTAATTCAAGCGAATGCACCACGAAGTCTTGAGTTCTCGACGATTATCCCTGACCCAATTGAGCGATTCCCATGGGCAGGACACATGGGGCTTCGGCTCCTCCCACAAGTCGTTCAAGCAATTGACTCAGCTAGAACAACTCTCGCGTTTACAAACACTCGCTCTCAGGCTGAACGTTGGTATGACGCCATCCGAGAAGCCCGACCAGACTGGCAAGACAAACTCGCGCTTCATCACGGCTCCGTTGATCGTGAAATACGCAACACTGCTGAAGCAGGTCTTCGCGACGGATCGCTCAAATGTGTTGTTGCCACGTCAAGCCTTGACCTTGGTGTTGATTTCGGCCCTGTCGAACAAGTCCTTCAGATCGGAAGCCCGAAAGGAATTGCTCGAATTCTTCAGCGGGCTGGCAGAAGCGGTCACGCGCCAGGTGCTGTTGGCCGACTTATTTGCATCCCAACTCACGCCTTGGAACTTATTGAATGTGCTGCCGCACGGCTGGCTGCCACGGCTGGCTCCGTTGAACCCCGACGCCCTCTCACAAATGCCCTTGACTGTCTATCACAGCACATCGTGACGGTGGCCTGTAGTGGAGGCTTTCGTGAGCACGAGTTGTACGAGGAAGTGAAGCAAACGGTTGCGTTTGCAAATCTCGACGACCAGTCCTGGCAGTGGGCGCTCGACTTCGCCGCTCGCGGTGGGCATGCGCTTTCCGCCTACCCCGACTACTGCCGGATCAAGGAACGATTTGGGCGATGGTACATTGCCAGTCCCGCACTGGCTCGTCGGCACCGAATGAACATCGGCACAATTACGTCGAATGCAACTGTCGAGGTCAAATGGTGTCGCGGCGGCCGACTCGGCACCGTCGAAGAATCATTCATCAGCCGCCTGAACACCGGAGATCGGTTTCTTTTTGCCGGACG
>DONH01000372.1 GCA_003509235.1 Planctomycetaceae bacterium | reverse complement strand
AGGAAAGTTTCTTTTGAAGTGGATTTAGAGGAGTGGCCTGCCAAGTGGTTGGAAGCGATTGAAGAAGGCATCAGTGATGGGCTTCAGAGCGGTGTCGTGCGCGGTTATCCTGTGCAGGATGTGCACGTTCGCGTTACCGGTTTGAAAAGGCGGGCTAATGATTCCACCGCTGTAGGATATCGCATGGCCTCGGCTATTGCGCTGAAGGAAGCGTTGAATGATGGTGATCCGAAACTCATGGAACCCATCATGTGGGTCGAAGTTTCGGTGCCGGAAGAATTCGTCGGTGATGTTGTCGGTTTACTGGGGAGCAAAGGGGCAAAGATTGAAAACATGATTGACCGTTCTGGTCAGAAAATTGTACAGGGATTTGCCCCGCTAGCCAGTCTTTTCGGCTTTACCACCGATCTACGATCCGCGACCCAGGGGCGTGCTGCATTCATTATGAAATTTAATAGGTTTGATGTTTTGGAGTAGTCGTTGAACGAACTTCGTCGAAGCCCATCGTCGTCTCGCAGGGCCGAAATAGAACAGATCAATAGGTGGAAAGGTTTCAAACGGTGGACCAAGTATTGGTACCTCCGTTTGATGCGTCAAAAATCAAGTCCCAAGAACCTGGCTGCGGCTATGGCCTTGGGGATGTTCATTGGCGCAATGCCGATTATGCCTTTTCAGTCTGTTGTAGTGATTGCCTTGGCCTTTGTTATGCGAGTCAACAAGCTCGCAGCATGGCTTGCAACCTGTTATTCCAATGCGGCAACCATGGTGCCGTTTTACTTCTTCCTTTACGAAATAGGTGAGTTGGTCACCCAGCTGGAAGTGGCTTTTGATCCACAACACCTGGAGATGGAGCAACTTATCCATGCAGGCTGGGACGTGTTTATCGTTATGTTCGCCGGTGGGCTGACGTTTGGTATTCCTGCAACAATTATTACCTATTTCGTGTCCTTGTTTGCTATCCGCAGGTATCGTGAGCGACGGGCTATTCGCCTGCTTCGCAAAAGGTCCGGTACGTGATTTGTTCGGATAGTCTCTTTCCGTTGCTTATTATCTCATTTGATCAGGCGTAATTGCTTTTCTTTCTAATACGGCGTACCCATATTAGGGTAATCAATGTATTTTTATGACAATTGCCAATATTTACTGTTGGGGTAATGGAGAAAAGCATGCTGACTCGTTCGCGATCGCTCGTCATGGGCCTTGGGATAGTTTTATCCTTGATTTTTGCCGGTAGTATGTATGTGGGAAGTTGGACCGCCTTCAGCGTTGGATTGGCCTCGGCAATACTTTGCACGATCGGTTTTACCGCTTTGGCTTCTCGAAATGAGGCGCAAATGAGTTTGGCTCTTGAGCAGCTCATAGAAAACGGTGAGTTGAAAGATTCCAATGTTGCTAAAGAAGTGCTTGGAGAGTCCTTTTCGGACCTAGGTAATCTTCTGAGTGAAACCCGTTTCATGAGCCAGTTCCATAAAAATGCATTGCGTGAGTTAGGCTACCCGGCTCTTGTATGCGACAAAGACGGTCTGATCGTTTTTGTCAGCGTTCCGTTGTGTACTCTGCTCAATAAGAGCGAGCAGGATGTTATCGGTCAAAAGGTCGATAAAGCCATCTACAACAAGGAAAGCGGTGCTCTCTCTGAAGTCGTACTGCAAACAGGCAAAGGCGTAGAGAAGATAGCAACGCTCGATTTGTGGGATGGGCGCAATATTACTGTTCACCTCTACATGAATCCAATTCATGATGATAATGGGGCTGTCATTGGTGTAACAAGCTCTTTTGTTGACATAACCGAAAGCGTGGCGAGCAAGCAGCAGGTTGAAGCTCAGAGCGCCAGTATGAAGCGTGCAGGAGAGCAGTTGAGCGGCCTTGCCGAGCATGTTGCATCGGCGACAGAACTGTTGTCTGCCTCTGCTGACGATCAAGCTCATGGTGCGCAGAAGCAGCGATCACAAACGACTTCTGTTGCAGCGGCCATGGAGCAGATGACAGGGACTGTGCTGGCCGTGGCACAGAATGCATCGGCAACAAGTGAAGCTGCTGCTCAGGCAAAGGATTCTGCTACAGAAGGGGCGGCCATGGTTTCCAGGGCCGTTGATGCCATTATCGAAGTTTCTGAATCAGCTGAACAGTTGGGCGAAGATATTGGTGAGCTGAATGGTCAGGCAGGGGAGATTGGCCGTATAATCGGTGTCATCAATGATATAGCCGACCAGACGAATTTACTTGCATTGAATGCAGCCATCGAAGCAGCCCGGGCAGGCGAAGCCGGACGAGGGTTTGCCGTTGTTGCTGATGAAGTCCGAAAGTTGGCAGAGAAAACTGTCGCGGCAACCAAAGAGGTTGAAGAGGCGATTCGCGCAATTCAGCGAGGTTCAAGCCACGCGATGGAATCGATGCAGCAGACGGAAAAGCAGGTGAGCCAGAGTACTGAGCTTTCCAATCAGGCAGGTGAAGTCATTCATCAGATCATGGCGAATATCACGGACATGGTTGATCGGGTGACGCAGATCGCCACGGCCGCAGAGCAGCAGTCGTCTGCAGCTGAGGAAATCAACAGGAGCATTGATGAGATAGCGGAGATAGCCAGTGAAGCTGATGAAGCCGCTGGTCAGGCCGCAGATGCTACTCGCGAATTGGCCGGCCTTGCACAGGAGCTGTTAGGGGTTTCCAAAGGCTTTCTCGAGAATGGAGAAACCCGATTGCGGGAGTCGGATGCCCAGATGAAGGGAATCTTGCTCAAGCTGACACAAGGTTTTGTCCTTAAGGCATACGGCCAGAGTGTCTATGATTCCATGCAGGATGAACTGGGTGGGCCGACCTTCCTGCCCGCTGAAAGTTACCCGGATCAGGTCCTTATGCAAATGGCCGAAGTGGTGTCCTCGTTGAAAGGTATTAGTAAACGAACCTTCTTTCTCGATTTGGGCAAATACACATTGGGTAAGTTTCATGAGATGTATCCCCGTCAGTTCAAGAATGAATCCCTTAAAGAGTTTTACATGCGCATGAACGACATTCACGCTCAACTCACCAAGGATCAGCCGGGAATAAAGCCTCCGCGTTTCACTTTTGAGGACAAAGGGGATGAGTTGTTCATGAATTATCATTCCAATCGCGGGTTATTCGACTATTTCGAAGGTATACTGCTTGGGGCTGCCGATTTCAAAAAAGAACGGGTTACCATTCGAGTCAAGCCCTTCGATGCTTCATCGGCGCGAGCGGAGATTACATTTCATGGGAAAGCGTAATCCTTTACGTTAACAAGCAAATTATAATGGGCCATGTGTATCGTTTTCTGCGATACTCGTAGATATTCAGATTCGAACTAGCTTCCAAGACATGTGGAATACAGTGACGTTGTGAGGAGCGCTTAGATGTCCGACGATCTTAATAAGCAGATATTCAAGGAAGAAGCCTACGATTTATTGGGCGAACTGGAGGGAGCGCTTCTCGAACTGGAGGAAGCACCCGATGATATGGATGTGGTGAACCAGATTTTCAGGGCGCTGCATACCATCAAGGGATCTGGCTCCATGTTTGGTTTTGAGGATATTGCTGAGTTTACACACGAGGTCGAGAGCGTTTTCGACATGGTGAGGAACGGCGATCTGGAAGTTTCCCAGAAGCTGTGCAGCTTGTCGCTCAAATCCAGAGATTACATCAAAATGATGCTGGATAGCTCTGACGATGACGAGGTTATCGCGCCTGAATTGATGGAGGAAATCCTTTCCGGGCTCAAAGAATTGTCCCTCGGCGAAGAGAGTGAAACTGAAGAGGAACCTGTTGCCGAGGTTGAAGAGGAATCCGTTACTGAAGCACAGGAACAATCTGTCAGTACGTTTTATATCAAGTTGATAGCCAAACAGGGAGTAGAGGTTGATGAACCAATGCTCGAAAACCTGTTTGATGAGTTGGTGAAGCTTGGCGATTTCAAAGTCGTTACGCGTCCCGGCGATACTCCGGCTGCTGCTGATGCGCCAAAAAGCTGGGAATTGAGCTTGGTGACTGATGTTCCCAAGGATAATGTCGCGGACATATTTTTCTTTATCGATGTTGACCTTGAAGTTCAGATTTCTGAGGAGGGTGAAGGTCCCGAAACAGAGGCTGCGGGAGAGCCTGTGGTTCAAGAGGAGGACACCGCTGCTCCGGTTGAACCTGTTGTCTCTGAGCCAGAAGTTGAACCGAAGGTGGAAGATGTGGAGCCCGTGGCAGAAAAGGAAATGCCAACCGAGGACTCCGACGAAGCCTCGACTCTTCGCCTTGGTGAAATGCTTGTAAAGAGCGGTGATATCTCGGAAGAAGATGTCGAAAAGGCGTTGAAAAAGCAAAAGCCGATTGGACAGATTCTGACCGAAGAAGGCAAAGTCACTCCAGAAAAAATTGAGCAAGTTGTAAAAAAACAAACTCAAGTCAAAGATCGCGAGATCACTCAGAAACGGCAGGAAGCCATGTCGAGTATTCGCGTAGCGGCTGACAAGCTCGACTTTCTTGTCGATCTCGTTGGTGAGCTAGTTATCGTGCAGGCACAGATTTCACAGGTTGTCAGTGAACGCAGTGATCCGCAAATGACCGCGCTTGCTGAAGAGCTGGAGCGATTAAGTGATGAGTTGCGAGACTCCACACTGGGTATTCGCATGCTCCCGATCGGTACGTCCTTTTCCAAGTTCAAGCGGTTGGTTCGTGATCTTTCGGGTGAACTGGGCAAGGAA
>DONH01000180.1 GCA_003509235.1 Planctomycetaceae bacterium | reverse complement strand
TCACCCACAAGGGACGGGTGGACTTGGTAACGGAAACTGATATAGCTGTCGAAAAATTCCTGGTAGAGCGCCTTGCACCTCTTTTGCCTGAAGCTACGTTTTTAGCCGAGGAGTCGGCCAAGGAAACACAGCTGGGAACATTCACATGGATAATCGATCCGTTGGACGGAACCACCAATTTTGCTCATGGGTTGCCTTTTGTCGCTAATTCAATCGCTCTTTGGCATGAAGACAGAGTTGTTTTAGGGGTAGTCAACCTACCTATACTGGGTGAATTGTTCTCGGCTGTTGAAGGGCGGGGGGCCTATCTCAATGACTCTCGGATATCAGTTTCTGAAGAGGCTTCATTGGATAAAACCGTGATAGCGACAGGATTCCCTTATGCCATTGAGGAACATTTGAACGATGTACTCAATAATCTCGAGAAACTCTTGCCGATTGTTCAGGGAGTGCGTCGTCCTGGAGCTGCAGCCATGGACCTGGCTTATGTGGCAGCCGGTAGGTATGATGGATTCTATGAAAGTGCACTGAACCCTTGGGATACAGCGGCAGGTCTTTTACTTGTGCAAGAAGCAGGGGGGAGGGTCTCTGAGAGAGATTGTGAAAAGGAGTATACCTTTTCATCTCCGAACATACTGGCAACCAATGGACGAATTCACGATGATCTGAGTAAAATTCTGACTGAATGTTAGGGAGCGACCAGTAAACCTGCTTCCCACAGGGTAACGATGTTTGGAGTCAGAAGCTCTCTGAATTCTTTGACAAGACAGGTTAGCTCTTCATTGGAGAAATAGTAACCTTCTTCAACCTCTTTTGAGTTCGGTTTGATGGGCTGTGTGTTTTTTGTCAGCGCATAGATGGTCATGTTTTCAAAGGCAGTTTCAGGGCAGGCTGGAAGCGTTCTGACAAACTGCAGGGACTCAACCTCCATATCCAACTTTTCGTGAAGTACACGAATCGCCGCATCTTCCGTAGATTCGTTTACATGTGGGTGTGTTCGGGCAGAAATATCCCAACGGCCAGGAAAGATGCTTTTTTGCTTATGTCTCTTCTGGAGATATATTTTTCGATCAGAATTGAAAATCATCACCTGAACTGAGCGGTGCTTCAGTAGCTGGCGATGAGTTATCTCTGCTGGCAATGCGGCAATAGGGCGATTGTTGTCATCAACAACCTCCAGGAGATGAAGCTGATCATCGGGTGAGCCGTTCTTGTTTTCTTTATTCAATGTGCTGCCTTGAAATCTTTGATTTACTGAATAAGTGTGTATACACTCGTTGTTGGCATATTTCCAGTAGCTAAAATCGCTGCACAAGGGTAGAAATGAATATTGAAGTTGAACGGTTGAACGCCACTGATGTCGACGATCTCATTGAATTGGAACATGCGTGTTTCGAATATCACTGGAGTCGAGACCAGTTTTTGTTGGGATTGGAGCGCGGAGCGTTCATCATTCTTGGGACCCGTACAGATGGCGTCCTTTCAGGATATATTGCTATCTCTATCATCAAAGATGAGATGGAGATACTTAATCTGGCTGTACGCTCAGAGTTCAGAAAGCATGGTTTGGCAACGGCATTGCTGAAGCATGCATTTACTATATGTAAAGAGAGTGGTGTCGCGAAGGGTTTTTTGGATGTGAAAGTTTCCAATGCTCCTGCTATCGAACTGTATCAAAAATTTGGGTACAAGCAGATAGGTGTACGCAAGAAGTATTACCCCGACACCAAAGAAGATGCATTATTGTTTAGGGTTGATTTTGTTTAGGCTCATCATAGGAATAAATCATTATGAAGTTTATTGATCAAGCTGAAATCCAAGGGAAAAAACTGCTATTCAGAGTCGATTTCAACGTTCCATTGGATGGCGATGTCATCACTGACGACAACAGAATTCAAGCGGCTATCCCCACTTTGAAATACGCATTGAAAAATGGTGCCGCTATTATCTTGTGTGCACATCTTGGGAAGCCCAAGGGCAAAGTAGTTCCAGAGTTATCCCTGGCCCCTGTCGCAAAGCGAACAGCCGAACTGTTGGGAATTGATGTACCGCTTGCGTTCGATTCCGTTGGAGAGAATGCGAGGGTCATGGCAGCCGAACTCAAGCCTGGTCAGGCCATGATGTTGGAAAACCTGCGTTTCAATCCTGAGGAGACCGGTAAAACCGAGCAAGCGCGTGGAGATTTTGGCAAAAAGCTCGCTTCACTGGCGGATGTTTATGTTAATGATGCCTTTGGCGTTGCCCATAGAGAGAATGCATCCGTTGTTGATATTCCAAGACATGCAAAAGAGTGTTGTGCAGGCTTTCTGCTGAAGAAAGAGCTTGAATATCTTGGAGATGCGCTCTCTGACCCCAAACGCCCTTATGTGTGTATTTCCGGTGGAGCCAAGGTCTCTTCCAAGCTTGGAATATTGAACAACCTGCTAGGAAAAGTTGACGACATCATCATCGGCGGCGCCATGGCCAATACTTTTTTGCTCGCTCAGGGACAATCGGTTGGTAATTCACTCGTCGAAAAAGACCTGGTGAATGAAGCCATTGCAGTTATGGAGAAAGCTGAGAAGGCTGGAACCAAGCTCCACCTACCTGTGGATTTTGTTTATGCAGAAGATCACACTGCAACCGAAAAGAGTGGTACCTGCACAGCGGACGCTGTTCCAGAT
>DONH01000347.1 GCA_003509235.1 Planctomycetaceae bacterium | reverse complement strand
CAGCCTGCGCAACACCACTTTCTATCTCCATCGCAACAGGGGCACGGAATAAAAACGCCATCGCTAATGCAGCAATGACCCAAACCACGCACATAACTCGAACGGCTTTGCGACGTGAAGCCTCATCGCCTGGCAACAACCCGGCGAGCACCAAGCCGTCGGCAACCATTCGAGAGTTGCCTGCTGCAGCAACAAAAAAAGTGGAATACAAAACTGCGAAAGCACCAAGCAAGAATACCTGCTGAATCCAGACACCAAAGATTGGTACGTACATTTGACCAAGCGTGCGTACCATTTCATTTCCTGAAGGCACGAGACCAAGACGTCCCAGAGTCGCTGCACCCAGCACATAGAAGAAAACTGTAACCGACGTATACACAATCATTGACAGCCATGCATCGAGCTGCATGACTCGCATCCAACCTTTGGCATTGGCTGCCCAGCATTCGGAAGAGGAATGTGCACCGACTGATTTGCCATACCCCTTTTCAAGGCACCAGTATGGATAGACCATCAATTCAGCAGCCCCAACACCAATGATGCCAAGAGCCGCAAGCGCGACCGAGAAACCACCACTCGCCCCCTCTAATGATGGAGTCAGTCCCGCCATCCACTCTTCACTCGAAACGGCCCAATTAGGATCAGCCTGAAGCATGACAACAGCAAGAAAAGTAAATAGCGTAAAAGCAAGAACAAGAACGAGTGACAGTCGCTCAATGAGTCCGTACCGACCACCTGCAAGAAGAACTCCCGTGAGTATTGCCATCAGAACAGCATAGATAGAGGCATCGTACGGAGTATTTAGTTCTTTTGATTGACGGCGTAACACCGTGAGTTTTTTTTCCATGGCCAGCACATCCGCATGCCCCTCGCGTGCTGCAAGTGCCGTATCAATTTCTGCTTTGGCAAGCTCTTCATACAATTCGCCGGCAACACGACCCGATGTCGTTAGCGGCAAGGCCGCCGCAAGTGATTGTCCTACACCTGCAAGAATACCCCCTTGCTGAACTACGATAAGGACCATCATTACTACCCAGCACCAATAGATCCATCCTCGCCCTGCTACCCGTGGCCCCGGAACTCGGTCAAACGAGGCCAGCGGTGTCCGCCCCCAGGTAATTGCATTACGGCCGATCTCGATTTGTGCTGCAACTTTTACAGCACAGCCAAGAATGATGAGCCATAAAAGACTGAAGCCAACCTTTGCCCCAACAACAGTTGTCGCAATAAGTTCACCACTTCCAACAATTGAGCTTGCCAGGATAATACCCGGCCCAAGAGCAGCGACCGTTTTCCAGAATGTCTTTGGTGGTGGGGAATACGTTTCGAGACTTTCACTCACTGGTTCATTTTCTTTATCAGTCACACCGACCCCTTTACCCAAAAGTCTCCTAACAAAACCAAGCCAAAGGGACGCTCCCGCGTCGTTACACAATCTTTCAATGGCGTACGCGTCTTCACTAGATCATAATTGGATCACTGTGATCAAATGCTTACCATTCGCCCAAGGGAACCCAAAGAAAACTTCCTTGCAATACAAGAACCACATCAAGTATGTCGATCGCCATATCCCCGAGATTCAGGATAAAAAGCCATGAAAAAAAAGGTTCGCACGCAAAAGTACAGAACGATCGAACCATCAACGCTCGATGCAAATCGAGCTCTTGACCTTGTAGTGGCACTGATGAAAGTACCGGGACCGAGCTGCCACGAGGAACAGATCACAAAACAGGTGCGGAGGCGGTTGACCGCAGCTGGTATCCCAGCAGCAGCCATCACAACCGACAATGCGCACAAAAAATCACCAGCTGGAGGCAGCACTGGCAATCTCATTGTGAAGCTTCCTGGAACAATACGGGCCCCCCGAAGAATGCTTATGGCGCACCTTGATACAGTACCGTTATGCGTTGGCTGCAGGCCTATACAGCGGGGCGATTCTCTTGTTTCCGGAAATCCGAAAACGGCTCTTGGTGCAGACAATCGATCGGGTGTTGCCGCGATACTCAATGCCGTTCTTGAAATCCAACGAAAAAAACTTCCCCACCCACCACTTACCCTTTTATTCACAATCCAAGAAGAACTCGGTTTGTTCGGCAGTCGTTTTGTAAATGTGAGCAAGCTAGGCAGCCCCAAGCTTGCTTGGAACTGGGATGGTCGCGGCCCTGAAAGAATCACTCATGCCGCAATCGGTGGCAGAACTCTATCGATTCAATTCCATGGTATTGCAAGTCATGCCGGCGGAGCTGCTGACCGTGGGGTCAGCGCACTTGCACTTGCCGGCGTTGCCATTCAAGACATTGTAAGTGGGGGCTGGCACGGTGAATTTCTCCGCGGAGGTAAAGTAGGCACATGCAACCTTGCCACTATCCACGGGGGCGACGCAACAAATGTGGTGACTGACCGCGTTGATATTGAAGGAGAATGCCGTAGCTTCGATCGGCGACTCCTCGACCGTATTGCTCGTGAAGTAGAGCGAGCATGCCAACGAGCAGTACGCTCAACAAAGAATTGTCGTGGCCAACGAGGGTCGGTGACATTCCATACCGATGTCGAATACGAGCCTTTTTCTATCCCTAAAAATGCAGCTTCTGTAAAAGCCGCTGAGTCTGCCATACGATCATTAGGGATGACACCTGAACTCCTTACAACGCAAGGAGCACTTGATGCAAACTGGCTCAACGCTCGCGGTATTCCAGTAGCAACACTTGGGGCCGGTCAGGTCGCGGGGCATTCGTTAACCGAGAGACTGGATATTGATCAGTTTCTCACAGGCTGCAAGGTGGCACTTCGACTTGCGACATCACCAGACCTCTCTGCATGAATTGAAACTGAGTATTTGAAAATTCCTTAGAACACTCATACTTACTCAAAATCTGTCGAGTGCAGCACTTCGACTGTCTCGAGGCAGACGGTAGCCATAAACTCTGGCAAAATCTCCGAGCGTAGAAATTCTACAAGGGCGGCGGCTCTGACTGTCGGGACTAGAACTTCTAACCGAACAGATCGTGCACGTTGAAGAAGTGGACCATCGGCAAACTGCCGTCCTCCTCCCTTACACTCAGTAATCGTATACCCAGTTACCCCACGTTCAACAAACTCATCGACAAGATGCTCAGCGACAGCTGAGGGCGCCATGATCGTCAACCGCTTCATTTGACCCAATGTTCGCTTACGGGTAGCCAATACGTTATCTGACATCGGAATAAGAGAATCGAGCCCACGGATAGAAAACCCGAGGCCCTCAAGCTCGAACGCTTCCCTCATCTCTTCAAGCTTTTCGAGCACGCTATCGTCGACAAGCTGTACACCAGAAAGATCAATAACGAGGTTTCGTTTTTGGACAAGCCCCACCTGCTCAATTTGTCGCCGGAATGGAATCCAGTTACTAAACACAGCAGAGTCCCGAGCACGAATGAGACTTGTATCCTCTGAGACATCCTCAACTTCGAGGTAGGGCTTAAAGAGAGAGCGAAGCGGGACTCCATTGGCCAAGTGCAGCGACACTTTGAGAATCACTCCAATTAAGACACCGACAAGCAAGTCGGTGACAACGACCATGACCATTGTTGTAATAAAAATCGCAAGCTGCTCGCGTCCAATCCGATAAATAGGAATGAACTCAGTGGGGTGAGTCAGGCGAAAGCCCGTGTACACAAGCATGGCAGCAAGCGCAGCAAGG
>DONH01000174.1 GCA_003509235.1 Planctomycetaceae bacterium | reverse complement strand
TCAGATTCATGGTTGATGAATACAGACTCCAATTATTCGAGCCAATCATTTGTTCAAAACTTACACCACTTGTCACAAAACATTCATTGGGTTTGAGCCACGGAGATTTTTCACCTGTATAGATCACAGTTGAATTTCTAAGGTTGAGAGCGGGTAGCAGATCAATGTCTGGCGGTCGGGAAACCCCACGAAGCAGATAACCTGCGGGGTGTTCCGTTGCAGCTGGTTCCCAGATAGCATTAGCTGCATCAATCTGTGGGCCGAGTTCCGCCAGCAAGGGAGGCATAAGCAGACTCGGAGACTCGATACGTTGCAGAGCCTCCTGGTATGATTTTCCACGGAATAGTATTTCAGTTTCATGGTCATATCGGGCCTCAAAGTTTTTTTGAGTCTGCCCGTCGAGATCTTGTGCGTTACGTGCGATTACAAACCGTATCGAAGGGAGCACAAACTCTCGGTTGCCAATGGCAAGAAGGCTCACAAAGATCGTAAAAAGAATTGCGGGTTTTGCGATTCTCCACCGAGTAATTCCGGCTGCTAGTAGCGCGGTGAGTTCGTTGTGTCGTTCGAGCCACGATAAAGCAAACATGCCGCTGGCTAGTGAGATAATCGGGCTTGTGGCATCGAAAAATGAGATGAGTCGATAGCCGTAGTACATGCCAAGAACCCGCAAAAGCCCACCTGTTTTTTCAGCATGAAGCATAAACTCTTCGAGGTTTGTGAATGCATCGATGACGAACGTCAGGCCAGCAAGGCTTATAAAGACAATACAAAATGATTGTAGCTGTGCGCGGATGAGATAGCGATCAATCAGCATGAAATGAAGCTGCCAAGGGAATAGATGCCGAATTCCGGAAAGATAGGTAGGCTGTCTGTCAGCGTCAATTCTTTTGTCTGTTCTAAATTGGGAACAAATGAAATGGTGATAGATTACAGACGACTGCCGATTAGTTGGGTCAGTTGCAAAGGCTGGGCAAGGCAGCAGCTGATCGAATTGAGCACCATTTTTTTCCCAGCAAGTTGTGTGGCGTGCGGTCAAGACATTTTCAAAGACCAGTCGCAAGACAATCGACAGACTGGAAACGATATTCCTCTGTGTGAAACATGTCGCTTTGAAGTAACTGACTTGAGTCCACGCTGTGGCTGTTGTGGTCTTCCTAGGCCCAGTGACATTTCATGCTCTTTGTGTCGAAAGATTGCTCAGCAGTTGGGTGAGGAAAAGATTTTGTGGCAGCAGATCTTTGTACTTGGTAGTTATCAAAACCGCTTGCGTGAAAGTGTCTTGGCGGGTAAGAGGCCGGCAGGTGAAGGTCTCGTGGAAGCGCTTTCGGATCTTCTGATTGAACAGCACCCGGCCATACGTGATTTGAAGTTAGATGCTGTTATTCCCGTTCCCATGTATTGGCGTAAGCGTTGGAAGAGAGGTACGAATTCTGCCAATACGATGGCAAGGAAAATTGCGTCACGTCTCGGAGTTCCGTATCGCTGTGATATAAAACAAAAAATATTGGCGAGGCCTCAGAAGTCAGTATCAGCTAAAATGCGACCTGCAAATGCCTCGGCTAAATTTTCTGGTGTGGGTCGTCAACTCGCAGGTAAACGAGTGCTCGTTGTAGATGATGTCGCAACCACTGGAGCTACGCTGTCTGCTATAACACGCTGTCTGTTGGAGATTAATGCCACAGTTGTTTACGCTGCGGTTCTTGCAAGAACAGATGAGGCTATAGGTTCTGAAGACAATCGTTAGAGTAAGCGAAGCAATTCTGTTTGAGACAAACCATATAGCAGAGGAAACGAAAAAACGTGGGAAAACTTGCTGGTGAGGTGGTAAGGGTTGGAACTCGTGGAAGCCAGCTCGCCCGAACTCAGACAGGTCATGTCATCGATCAACTGCGGAGTTTTGGCTTTGAAGTACAAGAAGTTATTATCTCGACTCGTGGGGATCAGCAGCAGACTGTCCCAATTGCACAGATTGGAAATGATGGCGTCTTTGTTCGTGAACTTGAAAAAGCACTTCTCGAAGAGCGAATTGACCTCGCGGTTCACAGCCTGAAAGACCTGCCAACAGCAATGACCCCTGGGCTTGAATTTGCATGTACTCCTCTTAGGGCGACACCATTTGATGTTTTGGTCAGTCGGAACGGGGTCGGGCTTTGTGATTTACCAGCGGATGCGAGTGTTGGCACAGCGAGCATTCGGCGACGAATTCAGATTCAGGCGGTTCGTCCAGATCTGCAGATTGTTGCTATCAGAGGCAACGTTGATTCACGTCTAAGGCGGCTTGATGAAGGGGAGCTCGACGCTGTTGTTCTCGCAGCTGCAGGCCTTGAGCGACTGGGCCGTGCGGAAAGGATAACGGAATTATTGCAGCCACCAGAGTTCTGGCCTGCGGTGGCTCAGGGAGCCTTGGTTATTCAGATCAAGGAAGCGAATCAACGTGTTCGAGAAATACTTGAACCGATACATGATTCTGCAACGTACCTTGCAACCATCGCTGAGCGTGCACTTCTGGCGGCTCTTGCTGGGGGATGTCTCGCGCCAATTGGGAGTTGGGGAAGATTTGAAGGAGACGGGGAACTGTGCTTGGGAGGGTGTGTCTTGTCTGATGCCGGAGGAAAGGTGGAAAAGTTAACAGCGTCTTCTTCGTCGCAGGTGTGTAACTCAGAAAGTGCCGCGTCCCTTGGCTGCGAGGTCGCGGAGAAGCTCTTAAGCCAGAGTGCCCAAGAGCTTCTTGATTTGATGAGGGATGGTGGATCTCCACCTCACTAAGCGTTATCTGATTAAAGGGTAGTGAGGAACAGGAGCAGGCAAGAAGATTTGTAATGAGACGGCTAGCCTTAGTAGCGAGTGATATAGGTTTTTAAGAGTTAGTTACAGTTTCTATGCAAGTACGCACCGGACGAACGTTGCTTATCAGCGAATACCCCCCAATCGCCCCCCCTACCTTTAGGGTGAGATGAAGGTCTTTGAATGCCTTAGCTGCTCTGATTCCTAATAAGTGCTACACTTTCCCGACAGTGCCGACTTGCACTAAAAAATTCGGCTTGTAGTTGTGAACTCATGGCTCCCCTCAAACAACAATTTCTGAACAGCTGACTTAAGACGTTTAGTGATCTTGCTTTAGGCCGATGGAAATTTGACCAAATAAACCTTGAAAATCCCAGGCAAAACGTAGAGTTCCCCAGGAAAATTAATGACTTCTGGTAGTGTCAAAGTTATTATCGCAGATGATCATGAGGTCGTGAGGTGCGGGCTCGTAAACCTTCTTGATGATACAGACGTGGAGATAGTTGCGGAGGCCTCTTCGGGCGAAGAAGCTGTCAGTCTCGCGCGGAAGCATAAGCCTGATGTTGTTTTGCTCGACATTAGGATGGCTCCCGGGAATGACGGTCTCGCTGCACTCGAAAAAATTACCGGAGACGTTCCGAGTGTGCGTTGCATTATGCTCACGTCGTTTGACAACCCAACGTACATTGCTCGAGCTGTTGCATCGGGAGCCCATGACTACATTCTCAAAGGCTGCAGTCGGGAAGAACTGCTGGAATCAATTACGGGAGCTGCTTCAGGTCAACTCCCAATGCGTGCTGGAGAGTTGCGTAGGGTGGCGACGACGATGGCCAATCGTGTCGTGACACCTGATCCTGATGTCCCGCTTACCCAGAGAGAGATGCAGGTTTTGCGGCACGTAGCACTGGGGCTCTCCAATAAGGAAATTGCCCAATCTCTGACGATAAGTGTGGAAACAGTGAAAGAGCATGTTCAAAATATTCTCAGAAAGCTCGCCGTAAATGATCGAACTCAGGCCGCTGTTTGGGCGGTGAGGCGTGGGCTTGCTTAACGAGATGATCAGCTAGCGTGCACGTGGGTGTGCATTCTCAAATGCTTCAATTAGACGGCTTGTCGTAACGTGAGTGTAAATTTGAGTTGTAACGAGACTTTTGTGTCCGAGAAGTTCTTGAACACTTCGAATATCCGCGCCGGCATCAAGTAAGTGTGTGGCAAAGCTGTGACGAAGTGTATGAGGGCTTGCTCGGCCGGTCAGTCCAGTTGTTGCAAGATGTTTTTCTAATAAACGGCCAATACTTCTCACCGAAAGCCGGCTGCCAAATTTATTAAGAAAGAGGGGGTGTGTACTTCCAATTAATTGTCGCTTGCCAAATCTCTTTCGGACCTGTTGCCACCGTTTGATTGCTTGGCGTGCGTGTGAACCAACTATTCCCAGCCGCTCTCGACGTCCTTTGCCACGCACTTTCACAGTGCCAGATTCAAGATCGAGGTCGGTGTCATTCACAGCAGCTAATTCTGCTACACGAATACCAGAAGAATAGAGAAGTTCAAGGATTGCTCGATCGCCAAGTCCTGCATCAGTGTTCGCAGGCGGAGCCACCAGTAAACGTTCTATCTCATCTCCGGTTAAGAATTTCGGAAGTGAGCGGCCTCGCTTCGGGCTCCGGAGGGGTTGCGCCGGGTTCGATGAGACCCACCCCTCTCTGTGGCCAAATCGATAGAAGCTACGAATACTTGCTAACTTACGAGCTATTGTAGTTGGCGCGTAGCCCGTAGCATGAAGAGCCGCCGCGTATCTGCGAAGCACAACTGTTGATACGTCTGCAGGCCGTTTACAGCCAGCATCTTGAAGATAATCAATGAGTTGGAGGAGGTCCTCGCGGTAACTTTTCACCGTGTGAGTTGCACCACCTCTTTCAGTTGTCAAGAACCGAAGATAGCGATTTAGAGCCTCTCTAAAAGCAGGGTTCGCCGCGTAATCGACCATAACCTTTTAATACTATAATAAGAGAGTTTTGGATCCGTTATCCGACGGCGATTGTTATACATTGG
>DONH01000136.1 GCA_003509235.1 Planctomycetaceae bacterium | reverse complement strand
CCAATTCCTACTCGGGACTACTACGGAATCTATGCGGCGTTTGCGACAACTTTTCCTGTGGAGCGGCCAGCACCCTTCTTGAGTATTGAATCACGCGATCGGTTTGATTCAGAAAAAGCATTCGTTGAAGAAATGTTGGCTTTCGCAAGGGCAGAGAAAAAAAAGCTTGTCGATAAGCGTGAGGCAGCGGCACACGTGTGGTACGCAGAGCACGACCTTCCATACAAAGATGAAAACAAACGGAGGGCCGACGCGGATGATCAAAAGCCACCTCGGCATGTTGGGCTTGATCATGTTGAGTCGGGAATGCTGAAGGTACGAGAGCAGGATGAGTGGATCTGGGAGCGGCGGTTAGAGCGATTTGAGCCCCTCGTGCAGAGTGTGTTTAGTGCTCGCGACATGCCAAAAAAAACCCAGAATGCTAGGAAGCTGAGGCGATTCACGGTTTTTCGTGATAATGATGGCACAGTAGAAAACTTCATTCTCACCGGAGGCAGTCTCGATGCTCCTGGAGCAAAGGTTTCTCCCGGGGTCCTGAGTGCAGTGTCGCTTAGAGCTCAGTCAACCGGGCCTGCACACGTGTTACCCAATGACATAGGTGGGAGGAGAACAGCACTGGCACATTGGATTGCAGATGCCCGCAATCCGTTAACTGTGCGAAGCATTGTTAATCGGGTCTGGCAGTACCATTTCGGTCGCGGGCTCGCTGCGAATTCAAACAACTTTGGAGCAAAGGGCGGCAAGCCGACGCATCCAGACTTGCTTGATTATCTTTCTCGTCGGTTTCTTCAGGGGAACTGGAGTATAAAGAAATTACACAAGGCGATCATGCTCTCTGACGTGTACCGGCGGTCGGTCGTTCCGGTAGACGAAAAGAATCTCGCGTTGGTTGATCCAGAAAATAGTCTACTGACACACTTCAGACGGCGAAGGTTGACTGCAGAAGAGATTCGGGATTCCTTGCTGTTGGTGAGTGGGGAACTTGTGCATTCAGATGGCGGAATTCCCGTGTTTCCTGAAATGAATATGGAAGTTGCCCTGCAGCCAAGAATGATTCAGTTTTCTCTCGCTCCAGCGTACCAACCCTCGGTACGTCGTGATGAGCGAAACAGGCGAACGATTTTCGCCTACCACTGCCGTGGACTTGCTGATCCGTTCTTAGAGCTATTTAATCAACCAAATCCAAACGAGTCGTGTGAGTTACGTGATGATGCGTCGGTTACTCCTCAGGCACTGACGCTTCTGAATAGTGAATTCATGTCAGATCGTGCTGTGGCTTTGGCCAACGAACTTGCCAAGACGTCTCGAGATGATGTCATGGCTATCGAAATCGCATTTCTTCGGATACTTGGAAGAGAGCCAGTTGACGCTGAAATACAGCAGTTGGTGAAGTTCGCGGAAGATACTGTGCAGAATCGCAAGAAGGAAATTGCTGCACGTTCGGAATATCCAACTGAGATCACGCGATCGCTTGTTGAGGAGTTCAGTGGGCTGCCTTTTGAGTATCGTGAAATACTGCCAAAGTTTGAAAACTATGAGGCCGATTTAAAAATGACAGATTTGTCATTGGAGGCCAGCGGGCTGGCAGATGTTTGTTTGCTTTTGATGAATACAAACGAGTTTCTATTTGTGGACTAAATGGTGACGCAATGTTTATGACAAGTCGACGGAATTTGCTGTTGAGTCTTGGCGCCGGTCTTGGTCCGGTCGCGCTGAGCAATTTGCTTCAGGCTGAGGATAAGAGAAAAGCTCCACTTGCACTCCAGCCGCCTATGTTCGCGCCGCGAGCAAAACGAGTGATTATGCTCTTCATGGAAGGGGGGCCAGGGCATATGGATACTTTTGATCCGAAGCCTGAGCTCACTAGGCGACATAAGGAAGAGTCGAAACTGCCTGGCGGACTTGCGAAGGGATATAAGTTTTTTGTTGGGAGTCCGTTTGGATTCCAGCATGCTGGCGACAACGGCATTGAAATGTGTAATCAATGGAAATATATGGCAGACCCATACGTCGCCAATGAGCTATGTAACTATCGCGGATGCCAAGCAGAATCACTTAATCATCCCGAAGCTCTCTTCCATATGAATACGGGTAGTCGATTGGGTGGTGATCCGGCGGTTGGTTCATGGGTTACATATGGACTGGGCACAGAGAATGAAAATCTACCCGCTTTTGTTGTGATGACGGAGTTGGCGTTGCCTCAGGGTGGCTCGACGAATTGGTCGAATGGGTTTTTGCCACCGTATTATCAAGGAACCCGATTGCGGCCGGAGGGATCACCTCTTCTTGATCTGGCAACACCAGGGCACCGCATGCCCGCCCAGCAGAGGAGAATGATCGAAGAGTTGACGAAGCTGAATCAACGACATCTTGAGACACTTTCGGCTGAAGATGAAAGATTGCAGGCTCGTATTGCTAACTATGAACTGGCTTTCAGGATGCAGACGGAAATACCAGATGTTATTGATTGTGACACGGAGTCCGAGCAAACGCTCAAAATGTATGGTGTTGGTGAGCCCGATACAAATGCTTTCGGTAAACAGTGTCTTCTTGCTCGTAGGTTGGTGGAGAATGGTGTTCGGTTTGTACAAATCTTTAGTGGTGGATGGGACAGTCATGATTATCTGAAGCAGGGCCATACATCACGAATAAAAAGTGTCGACAAGCCTATGGCGGGACTAATTCGAGATTTAAAACAACGTGGCCTCCTTGAAGACACACTTGTTGTCTGGACAGGTGAATTTGGACGAACGCCGGACAATAACAAACGAGGCGGAGTCTATTCACTTGGACGAGGGCACAATAACCAGGCAATGACAATGTTGTTTGCTGGTGGTGGAGTGAGGCCAGGTGTAGTTGGAGCAACAGACGAACTTGGTGCCTCTGCTTCAGAATGCGTTCACCCCATTCGAGATGTGCACGTAACAATGCTTCATCTTTTAGGGCTTGACGACAATAAGTTGACATATCTGCACGCAGGTCGGCATAAGCAGCTTTCTCAATTTGGCGGTGAGGTTATCGAAGACCTTATTGCCTGAGTAGGCGTCTCGTAGTTGGAACACATTCTCCCTGTGCGTGTACATTGATCGCATGAATACCACGTCCGAACAGACACCACGCCAGAGGCAGACTTCTGTTGAGAAAGTAGCCTTTCTCGTTACGGAAGTCGGATTCCTGTCGGCCCTCGCCGTCTGGGGCGGTCCAGCATGGGTGGGCGTCGTTGTGCCGGCGATCTTCATCGAAATCTACTGTGGGAGTCAGCTGCGTTCTCTTGGAATGCTGATACCGGGTGGTATTTGGTTAGTGATTTGTACGCTAACAGGAAACCGAGAACTTTTTTTCCCCTACGCAATGTACGTCATGGCATTCATGGTGATTCGATTATGGAAGAGTGGCCGAGGTGCCGCAATCATGGGGGGGCTTTTCTGTGGAGGCCTGTTTCTCTTT
>DONH01000239.1 GCA_003509235.1 Planctomycetaceae bacterium | reverse complement strand
GCATTTCGACCGACTGTATTTTTCCGAACATTATCGACAAGATTTTGTGCAAGGTTATCGAGCGTCGCTTTAGATAATCCTGATACGTTTGGAACTTCTTTAAGATAGTCAGACACCTGTTCAATCTGCGCATGACAGGCAATATCTCCCGAAAGGCCACTTGATCGAGTATGACCGACAAATACGCCTGAATTTTTAAATGGCATATCAAGGGGATTCAGCCCTGCATGCGTAGCAGCCTCGTACGCGACATCACATGCAGTCGAAAAGGCCGGCTCCGGATGGTCACGAAATTCACTCGGTAATTTACTTGTCGACTTCGGACCCCACTCATCAAGCAGACAAGCGATATCCGCATAAGTGCGATTGAGTTTCCCGGGAGTCGGATCGTATAGAAGATCACGATCGAGCCGCTCTTCAGGAATTCTTGCAACACGAGAACCACCAGTAACGATTAGGTTCCAGAATTCTTGAAGTGATTCAGCACCTGGCAACCGGCACGCCATCCCAATGATGGCCACATCATTCTTGGATGAGCTTCGAGATTCCTGTGCTGTTTGTCTTTCAGAAGCAATCATCAAGAGACCGTCTCCCGCCGAAAGAACATCTTGTGGATCAACTGAACCGATTCATATGGCTTACCTTCCACTCCAAAAATGATGAGCTGTCCAGTTTTAAATGCTTTTTCTGCCGTGAGACTGCCACGACTCATATCCATTAACGCCTGGGCTGAAGTCCGAATACGAGGCCATCTGCCAGGCTGAGGAAATCCAAGACAGGGTTCTTCGTCATCAGCCATGATAGACCAGTTGCCACCTCCAGCCCCCGATACTTCGAAATCGATATATCTCGTAGCTTTTTCTTCTCCTGAAGTGGAATCCACTTGAGATACATAAGCAGAAACGTCAAACTCTGGTGCATGTATCGGCGGTCGAGGCCAGCCAAAGTTCTCACGCAATGCAAACTCACAGAGCCTGCGAAGCATCGCAACGTCAACGCTAGGACACTGCAACTCTCCAGCGGCCTCAAGCGTGTTACTCGCATCGAAATGCGGGTCGTCTCTCCAATACGCAGCATATGTTTCCATTTGCTGACGGAATTCGAGTGCGAGGCTTTCAGGAATATGGGGCAACCCAGACTCTACCCGAGAACTGCTATTTTTCGGCTCGTGTCGCTGCATAAGAGCTTCTTTTGTGACTGCAGCAATTTCTCGGACAGGGACCCGATTCCCAGGGGTCAGATGATATGAACGACCGTGCCAGTAATCCTTACTGACAATGTGTGCAATTACTTTTGAAACCCAATCGACTGGCACAAGGTTTTTTGATTCATCACCATTTAACCCAAGCGCCATCATCCACACCGACTCGGGAATTGCCGGCATCCCTTTCATCGTCGGCACAAGTGATGCCATTACGCGAAGAGGAGTATAAAACCCATGATAAGTACTTGTGAATGAAGTTCGTGAATCACCAACTATGATTGCGGGTCGAAAGAATGTAGGCGGCTCCGGAAAACCTGCCTCTCGAACTATATTTTCAGCCTCTAACTTACTTTCCTCATAATCGTTACCAAACTTTTGACCTAAATTATTCTCTGTTTCATAAATGGTGCCTGTACGCAGACCACAGACGTATGCGGTGGATACATGATGAAAACGAGGAACACCTAACTCTCGAGTCAGGGCGGTGAGAGTGGTTGTTCCACCAACATTTCCAAGCCATGGTTCCTCTGTTCGAGGTCCGCCGGTGGTGAACGAAAGACTTGCTGCATTATGAAGAACAGTGTGACAATTGTTTTTGATCCACAGGCGCTCCTGACGCGATAGACCGATCCCCGGACTACTGAGATTGCCCGTGAGCACCACTGGCCTGGGGAGATATCGCCCTTCAAGTCGATCCCATCGACTCATAATTGCGTCCACTCTGGACCGAGCATCTAATGTTTTGGAAGGACGAACAACAACGGCAACCCTGAGACCTTTCGCAAGTAAGTCCCGCAGAAGATACTGCCCAAGAAGACCGGTAGAACCAGTGAGAAGCGTAAATTCTTGCATGGATTGTGACGTTGCTTGAAATAGTGAATTTCAAAACGCAATCCATTGCTCAAAACAACTTCCTCACCGGAAGGATTTCCCAGCCCGAGGCAGCAGCCATTTGCCTTTCGACTTAAAGCTACAGGCTGATATCAACCCATATCGACGACAAAAGACTTTAAGGTAGGTTATCTAGGCAATTTAAAGCAAGCAAGAATTTTTTGGATTTTTGTCGAATTTCACTCGAAGGATTGCCTCTAGATCGAAAAATTTGGCTGAAACCGTCCCTGTTCATTTTGTCTCTCAAAATCGTCATACGTAAAAGTGGTCACCAATGCACTGCGGAGAAAATTTTCTCTTTTTTCCCAATTCCGGCTGACTTTGATGGTGATCACTGTCAACCTACTGCAGCCAGTCGACACATCGAACAAACTCCTCGGAGCTCACGCGTTACTTTGAACGTTAATTATTCAGTTTTGTAAATTCCATGCACCGGCGTGAGTAAAGTTTGCTGACACAACAACCAATCAGGCACTGCATCATTCGATCGCAAAAAAGACATTCCAAGACCACCTGTACCATTCCTGCCGAATGAATGAACCATATGGCCCCGGGCCGGTTTGTAACGGTCAGGATACCCTGAGAATCTGAACGTCACCTATCTCCTCTTGATCAACCGATCTCATGTATATCGAAAGAGAGGTGGAGGGGATGCTATGGCCGGCAGTCCCAGCCTCAGAGGAGAATACGAATGGCGAAAGATACTTGGCGAGTTGTGACACAAGGCCGCAACGGCGAACTCATTATTCACGACTTCGATAAAGCTGAAGATATACCAACCTCGCATCTGCAGGTTGGTATCGATGACTGTAGCACTGACCTCGAGCTCAGGGGTGCACCAGTTTTCCGATCACTCGTTGGACCAATGCCTGAAGGAAAAAATGTCATCCGCTACGAGACTCCCGAAGTCTTTGAGATGCTGACAAAAGAATGGGCAATACCAAAGGCTCCAAAACGGCGATCCCGAAAAAAGAAGACCGCCACCAATGGCTGAGACAATTTTTGCAAAAATTATTCGTCGGGAGATACCTGCTCAGATAGAGCATGAGGACGAGTTGTGCCTTGCGTTCCATGACGTTTCACCACAGGCGCCAACCCATATCCTTGTCATCCCTAAAAAGCCACTTTCTAGTCTCGCTGAAGTGACCGATGCAGATATCCCTCTGCTCGGTCACCTCATGGGAGTGGCAACAGACATCGCAACCAAGTTAAATCTTGTCAACGGATATCGTCTGGTCGTGAATTGCGGAACAGACGGTGGCCAAACAGTGAATCACCT
>DONH01000357.1 GCA_003509235.1 Planctomycetaceae bacterium | reverse complement strand
CGATGAAATTCTCCCACTTCCGCCAGTCGAATCGATTGATATAAGTTTCTTTGAAAAAATTCGCTTTGCTGCACTCGGTGACCCCCAAGACCTGACCGAACCACTTCTACCAGACGATGTTGCACCACCCGGTCAGCCACGCCAGGAAAATAATCCACCCGGTCGTAAACTTCCCCCCGGAGCAAAGCCTGGGGCTCTTCAGCAACTCATTCTCACGACTACCGAATTACCTCGTCTGGGCAGCAACGGCCTTGGGCTTGCTACACTCAACACGAGCCTGACCCTTGGTATGCCTGCGCCAACCGTTGATTCACCGCTTCTCATCACTCCGGGTTTTGGCTGGACATTTGTGGATGAGGCAAGTGGCCCAATGGATCCTGGGCTTCCTGCGACGCTCTACGAGTCATGGATTCAGGCCCGCTGGATGCGAAAAATTGGTAAACGTCTGGGTGTTGATCTTGCAGTCGCACCCGGCTGGTATAGTGACTTTGTGAATGACAGTGCACAGGCATTCCGAGTCACAGGTCACGGATTTGGTGCCTGGGAGGCTCGTGAAGATCTCCGCGTTGTTGCTGGCGTCATCTACCTTGATCGTTATGACGTCAATCTCCTGCCCGCTGGCGGGCTTCTCTGGACGCCGAGCGATGATCGACGCTTTGAGTTGATCTTTCCACGGCCTCGTCTCGCCTGGCGAATCAAAGAAACGTCACAGGCCGCTCAGTGGGTTTATCTTGCTGGTGAATTTGGAGGAAATCAGTGGGCTGTTCGTCGAGACTCTGGTGCTGATGACATTGTGGTCTATCACGATTATCGTTTGCTGGCCGGATGGGAGCGAAGACCTGCAGATCTTGGAATCAGCTGGCGTCTGGAAACCGGCTGGGTGACTGGTCGACTCGTCGAATATTATGTGACTGATACGGCTGACTATCATCCCAGTGACACGTTTCTCGTACGGCTAGGCGTCTGGTATTAGGACACAGATATCCGATCCCAGATATGGCATGAGTCACATATCGTGCCCACAAAATTTTTTCACTACGTTTCAAAGGTCCAATTCATGCATCCCGATGACAACCCTCTGGTTCACTACAGCGATGCAAATCTGTTGGTACTTGAAAAACCTTCGGGGCTCCTTTCCGTGCCAGGACGAGGACCCGATTTACAGGACTGTCTATCCAGCCGCATTCAGACACGCTTTCCAACAGCGCTGGTTGTGCATCGTCTTGATCAGGATACATCAGGGCTCATGATCATGGCCCTGGATAAAGCGTCACAGCGAAATATCAGTCTTCAGTTTGAAGAACGCAAAGTTCACAAAGTGTACGAGTGCATTGTGCAGGGAACCCCTGCACAACACTCAGGGTGTATTACACTGCCAATCGGACGAGATCTGACACGGCCGCCGCGTTACAAAATTGATTACGAAAATGGACGCTTCTCCGAAACTTCGTGGAGCATACTCGAAAACCAGAACGGTCACGCTCGTCTTCGGATTGAACCACGCACAGGTCGTTCACATCAAATACGGCTTCATCTTGCTTCTGTCGATCATCCTATTCTTGGGGATCCGTTATATGCAGGTGCCACTGCGCTTGCAGCTGCAGATCGACTTTTGCTTCATGCTCGAGAAATACAATTTTCACATCCTATGACTAATGAAATCATGTGTTGGAAGTCCTCCTGCCCGTTCTAAGACAACCGCATCATGACGATTCTAAGAATGCTCGTACAGCATGCAGAAACGCCGCTGTATTCTCGACGTGCACCCAGTGACCAGCGTTCTCAATAATCTGTTGATGTGCCGCTGGGAAGAAGTGTTGAATGACTTCCACATGCTCGGGACCGACAAAGGTTGAGTACTCTCCTTCAAGGAAAAGAGTCGGGCGAAAAAACTGACGACCTTTTAGTGAATCCGGCCAATCAAGAATCTGATCAAAATACTTCTCAATAGCATCAAGATTAGCGGTCCACGTAAGTCCCTCTGGCTGACTCGTAATATTTGTAACTAAGAAACCACGGACTTTTGGATCGGGAATCATATCTGCCAGAGCCAGCTCGACGTCTCGACGATGAGAAAGCGTCGCGAGTGGCACTTTCTGCATCGCATGCACATAGTCAATCGGTGTACCTGAAGAACGTGCTGGTGGAATATCAACAACAATGAGTTGATTCACCAGATGAGACCACACAAGTGAAAGATACATTGCCACTTTGCCACCCATGCTATGACCCAAAACAAGAGCCGGCTTCGAACACTTCTGTTCAATAAGAGTGGCAACATCTTCAGCCATAGATGGATAGTCATGGACATCATTCCATGGGCTTTCACCATGATTGCGAAGATCAACTGTCAGGACTCGAAACCTGTCTGAAAGTAGCCTGGCTATTGATGACCAATTTCTTTTTGAACCAAAAAGACCATGTAAGATCACCAGTGGCTGGCCTTCTCCGATAACATTGTGAGATAACTTGACTGACACGGAATTTCCAAAGTGATGTTGATTTGAGTTGCTTTGTTTATTTGGAGAAGTAACCAAAACATAGAATACCAGTAGGAACTTTTCCCATGCGAGCGGTGGTCCAACGCGTCTCAAAAGCATCTG
>DONH01000333.1 GCA_003509235.1 Planctomycetaceae bacterium | reverse complement strand
ATGGAAACGTACAAAGGAGACGCCGTCAAACAATGGCCAACTTTTGTACCACCACCAGCTCCAACAGGGCTTGCTGCTGCTGCCACAATAACAATGTGGGAAATGGATGAACTGCTCCAAGGATCGTTTCACGATCTGGAACTTGGCCGTGATGGAAGAGTCTATGCGGTCAACATTCAAAACGGAAAGTTGATTGCACTTGATACCGAATCGGGTGAACAAACAACGTACAAATATCCGAAAGGAGCCTACGGCCCTCATTCAATTGAAACAGCTAATGATGGAAGCCTGTGGACGACCATGTGTGCAAGTGGCAAGATGGTTCGCTTTGATTTCAATACTGAGCAATTTGAAACCTACAGCAGTGCGGAGGCACCAAAGACACGTGGGAATTACCCACATACATTACGAATAAATCCGAGTGATCCTGAGGGATTGATTTGGTACACCGATGCTGGCTCCAATTCATGTTTTTCGATTCATCCAACAACACACGTCGTCAAAGAATACAAACTCCTTGATGCTGGTCAGGCGACTGCCGCTGGTCGTGGCGAGTCACGAGGCATTACACCCTATGGCATCGATTTTTCTCCCGTCGATGGAATGATCTGGTATTCCAAACTCAATGGTAACCGGATTGGACGAATTGACCCGTCGGTCGATGATGGTGCGATCAAAGAGTGGAATCCGCCTTTTCGTGGACCACGCCGGCTTCATGTAGCACCTGATGGCATGATCTGGGTTCCTGGCTTTGGGTCGGGTGTATTTGGAAAGTTTGACCCCACGACAGAACGCTGGACTGTCTACGAATTGCCTGATGCTGAAAACCAGATTCCGTATGCATTGAATATCGATAAGGACGGCATTGTCTGGGTCTGTGGTACGGGAAACGACACAATCAACAGGTTTGACCCGGTCACTGAAACACTTGTTGAGTTCCGTTTACCCACTCGCGTCTCATACACACGTGAAATTGAGTTTGATGATGAGGGCAATGTCTGGACCAGTACATCTGGTCCAGCCCGTCATATGGAACGAGGCGTTGGAGCTGTGATCTGCATTTCATTACCTGACACCCTGCCAACAAATGGTGGCACGCAGCTCATCGCAAAAACATACGACGGGAATCATGATGTGGGTAATCTTGCTGTGGTACCAAAACGCAGGCCTCCGAATCAGGGTTTGTTTCAAAAAATTGATCAATCTCCATTACCTGCTGCCTATCACGGAAAAAATCATCAAGAATATGTTGATACACGGATGACTGAACTCAGTTCATTGCAAAGACAACAGGTGAACAAGCTGTGGCAACAGTTCCGACGCCAGAATCCAAAGCGAAGCCGTGATGGCCAAATGTTTATTCGTATCTTAGAACACGTCGGGAATACCGAGCTGGATGCTATTCCAACCAGAAAGTTTGTAAAAAAATGGAAGCAGAATTATCGAGAGCTGATTACACAGGTAAATCATTTAGAGAATCGATCTCTCGACAATGGCCGCTACGTTTTTGAACAGGCAGCCTGTAGCCGGTGTCATTCGATTGGAGGAAAGGGTGCAAAATACGGCCCGGACTTAACAGCGGTCTCAAAACGCTTTCAGGGCAGCAAGCTTCTCTTGCAGCTTGTGAATCCGTCTCAAGAGATTCATAAGGATTTTAAAACACAGATGATCCTTGTTGATGATGGTCGTCTTCTGACTGGCTTAGTGGTCAATGAAACACCGGACCATGTAGAGATCGTACAGAACCTGCTTCGACCGGAGAACATTGAGCGAATTCAAAAGTCAGCGATTGAGGAACGAAAGGTTGCTGACGTTTCAAGCATGCCGAGTGGATTGCTCGATACCTTTACGGCTGAAGATATTCTTGACCTTTTGGCATTTGTCGAGTCCTCAAAGGCTATTCCAGCTACAAACCAATGAGACTATTTCGATATCTTCTCCGAAAGTATTTCGTCGCATGGTCGTATCTGCTTGCTACCAACATGCCGTTTGTACATGCGGAAAATGATTTTCATGCAGTTGAAAATTTGGTTCAGACAGCCTGTATCTCGTGTCATGATGCAAAGACAGATACACATTTGAACTTGAACGCCATCGATAAACCGGACGCGTCACCGGAAGCGTTCCAGCAATGGGTACTCGTATTCGATCGTATTCAGCGTCGAGAAATGCCTCCACCAGACTCTTTCGTACCAAGTGATGAAGCGAGGCATGCCGCATTATCGACACTTAAAATAGAACTTTCAAAAATAAATAAACAGGCACGAAAACAGAACGGAAGAGTGCCCTCAAGACGGCTGTCACGACGTGAGTACGAACATACGCTCCATGATCTTCTGGGCATAGGTGGTGAAATTGCAAAATATCTCCCACCAGAAGATGAGTCAGGAGCGTTTGATGTAGTGGCTGCGAATCAGGAAATGTCCAGCGTCCATGTGAAAGGTTTTCTCAAAGCAGCCGAGGCCGCTCTTGATGAAGCAATTGAGCTTGGTCCGAAACCAAATATGAAACGTGAGCTTGATTATGCAAACTCGCGATATATGCAAATGTGGTTTGAACGACCTGTCCGCCGTGGTGGTGGCACTGTCTTCCGAGACAATGATGATCTCATCATGTTCCGTGGTGAAAACCACAACCTGCGATCGGATGCAAACGGCCTACGATTTTCTACTCCCGGACGATATCGGATTACGGTAACCGGCTCCGCGTATCAGCCGCGCTCATCGGTAACCATGAGCCTCAAGCGTCAGAATGATATTCAGGGTAACAGTGAACTCTTTGCCGCATGGGATGTGACAGAGAAAATGCGAACTGTTTCAACGATTCACTATTTCCGGCCAGATGATTACTTTTATGTCAGTGCTGATGAACTTGAACCGGCACCTGATGGCAAAGTCATTTACAACTCTCAACCTGCAAGTGAATTCAAAGGAGAGGGTGTACGGGTTCGTGAGGTGCTTGTTGAAGGTCCGCTGGAAACTACGTGGCCTCCACGCCGAACACGATCCCTGTTCCCAGGTATTGAATGGGAACCGACTCTAAATAAAAGATCGTACAGACCCGTTACAACAAAATCTCATTACCAACATATTCATGACGCTGTGGCAGCGCTTGCGCCCAGAGCCTTCCGGAGACCAGTCACTAAGAAAGAAATATCGGAGCTGACCAATCTCGCTATTCCGAGCCTCGAAGCCCAACGTGGGTTCATTGCCAGTGCTCGCATTCCATTAACAGCGATCCTCATTTCTCCACATACGCTCTTTCTGACGAACGATTTGCAAAAAAATAAATTAAAGTTAACCGACCATGCGCTTGCCTCTCGACTTTCGTATTTTCTCTGGCGTAGCCCTCCTGACGAAGAGTTACTTCGATTAGCGAGCGAGGAAAGGCTCTCCGAATCCAACACGCTGTCTACTCAGGTAGATCGACTCTTGGCTGATAAAAAAAACCAACTCTTTATTCATGATTTTACCGATCAGTGGTTCGAACTCGATCAGATTGATGCAACGACACCTGATATAAAACTATACCCTGAATATGATGACGTCTTACGTCGAGCAATGCTTGCTGAGACACGAGATTTTTTCTCATATCTGCTGAAAGAAAATCTGCCAATCCATAACCTGATTGACTCCAACTTTACATTCCTGAACCGCCGTCTTGCTGAACACTATGACATCAAAGGCGTATTCGGTGAAACGATGAGGAGAGTCTCCTTGGACGCATCGAGTCCACGAGGTGGTATTCTTGGACATGCCTCAATTGCAAAAGTAACTGCAAATGGGAGTGTCACAACGCCCGTCAAACGTGGTAGTTTTATCCTTACGCATGTGCTAGGTCTTCCACCGAATCCACCACCGCCAGACATTGCCACCATTGAACCAGATACACGAGGCACTACCACGATTCGTCAGATGCTTTTAAAGCATCAGTCGGTTGATACATGTGCTAGGTGTCATCAGCATATCGATCCGCCAGGTTTCGCAATGGAAGGCTTCGATCCGGTTGGTACGTACCGGCAGCACTATCGCATTGGTAAAAATATGAAACAAAGTCTTCAACCTGGATTACGACTAAAAAGAGTGGGTTACAACTCAGGCCCACGTGTAAACACGTCTGGGGTCACAGTCGAGGGTGATGTTTTCCACAACATTCGTGACTATCGAAAATTACTTCGTGAATCAACAAAACAGATTGCACGAAATACCCTCTCACAATTAATCATTTTTGCGACGGGTGGTGACATTGAATTTTCTGATCGCGATGAAGTCGAACGCATTCTTTCTGCGACACAAAGCGACGGATATCCTC
>DONH01000179.1 GCA_003509235.1 Planctomycetaceae bacterium | reverse complement strand
CGATCGCGTGATTCAATACTCAAGAAGGGTGCTGGCCGCTCCACAGGAAAAGTTGTCGCAAACGCCGCATAGATTCCGTAGTAGTCCCGAGTAGGAATTGGGTCAAACTTATGATCGTGACACTTACAGCAGCGAAGAGTTTGTGAGAGAAATGTCTGACCAGTGATATTAACAACGTCATCTAGATAAATCTGACGCGCCTGGTCATCATCAACCATTGCGTTATCCCACGGACCAAGCCGAAGGAAACCACTGGCAACAAGGAGCTCTGCTTCCCTTTCCGTATACCCACCTTCTGTTTCTGTCTTACGCACCGCTGCATAGAGTTGTTGACCCTCGAGTCCCGCGGCCATATGCCGCTTCCTGACAGATGTCTTTGCAAGCTCATCTCCAGCTATCTGCTCCATAATAAACTCGTTGTACGGCTTGTCGTTATTGAAGCAGCGAATGACGTAATCTCGGTAACGCCACATATTTGACCGTTCATAGTCATTGCTCATCCCCCCGGTGTCAGCATACCGTGTGATATCGAGCCAATGCCTCGCCCAACGCTCTCCATATCGAGGACTATCGAGCAATCGATCAACCAACTCTTCATAGGCTAAATCACTATCACGAGCGAAGTCCTCAACAAAAGCTGCGGTCTGTTCAGCGCTCGGCGGCAAGCCTGTAAGGTCGTATGTCACCCTACGAAGCAGTTCTGCTGAATGAGCCGGCGGTGAAGCGACAAGTGCCTTCTCTGCAATTTTTTTATCCACAAAAAAATCAATCGCATCATTATGCGACACTTCCGCGGGAAGGATCGTTTCTGCGCGAGGCAGATTTGCAAAGGCCCATAGATCTTTTTCTACATACTTCCGATCGGTCCATTCCTGACTTGTTCCACCACTGGTTTTCCATCGAACCAAGCCTTCATCTAACGCCCGGCCTTTCGCTGCATTCTGGATTACAAACTGCTGCTCCAAAGAAGGCCACGGCGCACCCCCTCTCACCCACTCCTCAACGAGTGCTACCTCATCAGATGTAAGTCGCTCACTCTTCTTTGGTGGCATCTCAAGGCCATCCCACCGAATAGCCTCAAGTAACGAACCGGTGCCCGCATCTCCTGGAACAACCGCTGCATCCCCTGACTCACCACCACGAACCAGAGCATCCCGAGATGTCATGTAATATTCACCGCGAAGGTCATCGCCCTCTCCGTGGCACCCAAAACACTTCGCCCGCAATAGCGGTAGCACCTCTAAGACGAACAACTCTTCTGCATGGGTTTCCAACTTAACTCTATGGGCATCGATTTCAGGCTCCTCAGCTATCGCAACGCGACACAATGCAATCGTTAGCCCCCCCATAGAGAGCAGGCAAACCATTGGCAGCAGCCAAACTCGCAAGCTTTTCGGCAACTTATAGATTTTCATATTCATTCACCACCCGAACTCTGCGAATACATCGTTGCAATTTCACTGGCACCTAGTACACCATCGAAAATAAACACCTCATCGACTGCGCCATTGAGGTTGCGACACGTAAACTCCTCATCCGTCCGATACATCGGCTCTGCCCAATTGGCGATAGAAGCCGCACTTAGATTAATACGCGGTACGGTTGCGTGCTCTGGTATCGATTCTAGGCTGACCTGATTTCCATTGACGTAATGAGCGACCTCTCCAGCTCTTCGGTCGTATGTTACTGCTAGCATGTTCCATTCACCGCTCATTGCGCTTCGCCATATCGGCGGCGAATAAAAAACAGTCTGCCGCCAACTTGTTCCCTTTCGATGCGGATGCTTCACTGAGAAAAAGATTCGTCCATCTCGAAGAATCTGCCAGTGAGGCTCACCCTCTTCGTGCCCATCTGTCAGAAAAAGTGAATTAAAAAGATTATTTAAACTGTTTATTTTCACCCAGCAGACTAATGAAATATTATCCATCTCATCCCGTAGAGCGACTCGGGAGCGACTCCCAAGTCGTGTGTAGTCAAATGCCCGACCCTCCCTTCCCCACCGATTCACGCAGGCAGTCGCTCCAACAACTGCTGCTTGAGTCGCGGACGTCGCCCCGTCACAAAGGTTCTCAAGCACACGGCTTTGCTTTTCGCTGGGGCCGCGGTAACACGCAACAAGGCGCGGATCACGCAACCATTCCTCGAGCGCCTTTTCCCAGACTTCTTCCTGCATGAACAGGCTTTGCTGAGCCGCACGCGATACAGTTAAAGAACTCATGACATGAATTGGTTCTTTAAGTACTTCATGTTTTGCTGTCGTACTTCGGACACGCAATGACTCCCCGCGGGTGAACCGGATTTCCTGCTGCTCTTTCTGCACAAGCCCCACCTCACCATCAAGAACAGTAACATCAGTTGTATCGCCATTCACCCGCACACTGAACTCTGTCCCGTAGTCGATAATTTTCCCAGCTTCCGTCACAACGCGAAACCCATGCGCTACGTCAGGAACATAAGCCCGTACAGCGCCCTGGCTCAGTGAGACAACCAAAGGAGACTCAATGACAAATTCTGCTTCACCTTCAACCACAAGCTGAACACCACTGAAAAGCTCGAGTTGAATAACCCCTGACCGAATGTGATGGACTCCTCGTGGAAGAACATCTCCGGACGATACTGCCGAGGTCTCCCATTCAACATCTGCCTGACTGGCAACAACTGCGAATCCATTAGGTGGCGGCGTAGAACTTCTACCAGGGCCTCCCTGCTTCAGCTCCAGGCCCCGATTGAGCACGACCAACAACACAACAAGCACCACCGCCGTAACCATGAGTACCGGCA
>DONH01000297.1 GCA_003509235.1 Planctomycetaceae bacterium | reverse complement strand
GACATCTGGTAGTCAGACATACAATGCCAGTGTGAATCTGTCTGGAACGGTTGATCTTCAGGGTACCAGTGGAAACTTTGGTGGGGCTGTCAATGGGAACGATCACGATCTGACTCTCAACTTCAGCGCGCCCACAACGATTGACGGAGGCTCCGTCTTTTCGGGTCTTGCAAATTTGACGGTTACTGGTGCAAGTAATCTTGATGCATCTATTGAAACATCAGGCGTGCAAACGTACGAGGGGCCGGTCACGTTAATGGGAGCAACAGCACTCAAAGGGAAGGCAGGAGTGTTTAACACCGGTGTGCAGGGAGATGGCAATGACTTAGTGCTCAATTTCACTGAAACGGTAGTGATCGATGGAGACAGTGTTTTTGACAATCTTGGTAATCTGTTGGTAGTAGGTAATGCCAGCCTGAATAGTTCGATTCAGACAAATGGTTTCCAGCATTACGCCGGCACAACAACATTGCTTGGCGATACCTTTATTGGCACCGGTCCTTCTGGTGATGTCGAATTCGGTGCTGTCGACGGCAGTCATGACCTTTCAATTGAAGCAGGTACCGGACGAATTGACTTCTTTGGAGCCCTTGGCAGTGCTGCCCCACTTCAAAGTCTCAATCTTGCTTCTGCTTCAGCTGTTGTGGCAATGGAGACGCTCGCTATAGATGGAACCGGTGGTACGGGACCGGGGCTACGGCTTGGTCCGGCAGTTGGCAACGTCAACATGGCAGTAGCAGGCAGCACAATCAGTAATGCAGCTCAGGAAGGCATTCTCTTGGCTGGTGGTTCGAACGGTACCACATTAAGTGGCTTTACAATTTCAAACAGTGGGGCGAGTGGAGTTGTCGCTCTCGCCGGAAACTACGGTGGTACAACGTTTTCAAATAGCACTGTGACTGGTAGTGCTGGGAGCGGATTTGCTTCGAATAATGCTGATGGTTTCACCGTCAGTAATAGTGAATTCAGTACGAATGCTGATCATGGTATTCGTTTTGATGCAGCAAAGAACTCCGCAGCACGCGAGAATGTTATTGGGAACAATGGTAAGTACGGTGTGCTCGTTGTTACAAGTGATAGTGGTCAAACCACTTCAAATATTTCTGTCGAGAGTAACTTCATTGGTACAAATAGTAGTGATGAGAGTACGCCAAATGGGAAAAGTGGCATCTGGGTTCTTGGTCAAACCCACGGTCACGGCACGGTGGATGACGTCAGTATCACGGGCAATACTATCGCGAACAATCCAGTTCACGGCATTGAAGTCTGGAGTGCGACGAATGTCACGATTGGTGGCATAAGAGAGGATGGGTTGACTGAAAACAAGATCAGTGGCAATGCGAAGTTCGGTATTGCTCTGACCGATGTGGTGAATGGCGCAAAGGTATTAGGCAACACCCTCACGAAGAATACGCAGGCAGGTCTTTGGCTTAATAGTGCAAAAGGCGCGACTGTAGGCCATTTTGGAAATAAGCGAGCTCCTCAGATTGATCAATCTGACTTCGGTATTGTTGCGAGTGGTGACCTTTCTAATACATCGATTACCGGAAGTAGGATTCACGACAATGTGCATGCAGGCGTCCAGCTTGTAAATGCCAAGCATCTCAGCCTCTTCAGAAACACGATTGAAGACAACGGTCCATATGGTGTGCTTGCACTTGGTGAATCGACGCAGTCTCAAATTCACGGTAATACAATTCAGCGGCATGAAGCTGGGGTCTGGCTGGCAGGTGCCAGTGGGTTGACAGTTGGCAGTTTTTCAGGACTCGGCAACGAGGCGCACGTTGGCAACTTTATCAAAGACAATTCATGGGTAGGAATTGTTGTTCAAGGAGTAACTGCAACGGATAATGTAATTCTCTCAAATCATATTGAGTCGAATGTCTACTTTGGAATTGAATTTGTCCAAGGTGCACCGTCAATTGCAGTACCACGTCTGATATCAGCCACCACAGACCAGGTTGTGGGCAGAATTCAAGGAGAAGAGGGCCAGAAATATCTTGTCCAATTTTTCTATACGTCGGCAACGGAGTCGGCAGATGGTCGATATGCACAGGGTGAGAATCTGCTTGGTTCTCAAGAAGTCACTATCGGTAGTGACGGTACAGCGACCATTGAGCTGGATGTAAGTTCCTCGGAGATGGTTGCTGGTGATATTATTACGGCAACAGCAACATCCTTGGTTGACTCTAATGGTGTGGACGTTCCGAGTCTGTCTTCAGGGTTTTCACAGGGGCGTATCGCACGCGAGGCATCGAGCAACACGCCGTAGTTCATACGTTGAGAATGGATGGGGTACTCATGGATGCACTCATCAGCAACGGCTTTTCATGCGTCGAGAAGTATAATTCTCCTTGTTCTTCGCGTGAAAATGCTGTATCGCTGCATTCTTAAAAGGCATATTCTCCTAATGTATCCGTTGGGCAATATACCTGCAGTTCGAGGTTCTTGTGGATGTTCATGCGATGATTTCTGTTGGCGGCAATCTCGATCATGTTGTGCCACAATCTGACACGAGCAGTCGCGGCAAAAGGCTGTTTGGTCGTGGGTCACCAGCCCCTCAAGAAATCCCAAAAAAGTTTAGTATCGCCATTCTTACGCCGTGGAACCAGCAGTGTGGGAATGCTGAATTTGCGAAGCGACTCACATCTGGGTTCACTTCATTTTCTACAATTGAGCCGATCGAGCTTGAAAATCTTATCGAGCATGACACACTCGACTCTCGTTGGAAGCAGGAGCGGTACATAACCAAACTGATTAAGCAAGTTCGTGCAAGTGATTGCGACCTTGTTCATATTCAGCATGAGTTCTGCTTCTTTGGGAGGGCCAGGCGTTACGCGGATCGCCGTCTACTGAGGCTTATGCGAAATATTCGTAAGCCAATCGTCCTCAGTTTGCATACCTGGAAAAGTAGCATGTGTTGGCAGAGCGGGAAGCCATGGTTCAAAGGTGCTCTGTCGGCTATTTACTTTAAAATAAAGAATAGATGGATGCGTCGTTGTCTGCTTGCTGCCGATGCAATCGTTGTCCACAGTAAAGATACCTATGCCAAAGTCATAAAGGCGTATCCAAAACTTCGAAAGCGAGTTTTTCTACTTCCTATTCCTGTTGAGCCAGTTGTGTCAGATGGTGTAACGGCACCGTATCAAAAACGGCCTGGCGAGAAGTGGTTGGTACTGCCCGGGTTTGTTACTCGGTACAAAGGGCATCGACATATTATTGACGTAATGAGTGGTTTGCCAGCGGAGTACCGCCTCGTGGTTGCCGGAGGAGTGCATCCTAAAGACAGGATGGGACACGAGTATTGGAGCGAGCTGCTGTCAAGAATTGATGAAGTTGGCTGTCAGGATCGAGTGGTTTTCACGGGTTTTCTAAATGATTCTGCAGAGCAGGCTGCTGTTCTTAGGCAGGCGGATGTATTCGTTCTTCCCTATGACGAGGTTGGTCAGTCAGGTTCGGCGGTGTTGGCTGACGTGTTGTCGTACGGTAGGCCAATCGTAACGTCGCTTGCACGTTCGATGTTTGTTTATCGCCATGGTAATGACACGGTCTATTCCAGTAGTGCAGTTGATGTTGAAGACGTTGAAAAGCTTCATCAGGCCATTGTAGATGCTGCTGACCCGGCGTGCTCCCCTCGGCGACAGCTGCACCAAAGAAATGTTCAGCAAAAATTCTGCCTCCGACAGATGGCGAGCCAATACCAAGCTATGTACGAGCTTGTGCTGCGGAAAGCATCAAAGAGGAAAGTGCAATGAGTGTTGTGATCACTGGAGGAACAGGTTTTCTTGGTCGGCATGTTGAGAAAGCTTGTCTTGAATCAGGAATTCAGCCAACTCTGCTTGGGCAGAAAGACGGAGATCTTCGGGATCCTCAAGTTGCGAGGAGGGTCGTTGCTGGGGCGGATACCGTCGTGCATCTCGCTGCGGATGTTGGTGGTGTTGCCTATCTCGCGGGTCGGCAGTCTGATTCGTTTCATGCGAATCATAGGATTGGGCTTAATGTGGTTCAGGCCACGTGCTTCCATAAATGTCGGCGATTGATTCTTGTTGGGTCACCGTGCTCATATGCAGCAGATAGTCGATTGCCACTTGTAGAGAAAAATTTACACACCGGCCTCCCCTCGGGTGAAACAGGTGCATACGGGCTTGCAAAGTTGGTTGTGAGCGATGCTGCAAACCTGCTTGGGGGGGCAGCTGGCGTTGAAGTGGCGACACTCATTCCTGGTAACCTCTATGGGCCAGGCGATCATTTTGAACCCTTTCGGTCGCATGTTGTTGCTGCGCTTGTGCGTCGAGCCATGCTTAGTCAATTACGTGGTGATAAAAGATTTTCTGTATGGGGGAGTGGTTCTGCGACGCGAGATTTTGTTTATGTGGAAGATGTTGCCCGTGCGATTGTGCAAGCCGTCCAGGTGAAGACGCATTTTAGGGGAGAATTTTTTAATGTTGGATCTGGTCTTGAGACGAGTATTCGGCAGTTGGCGGATATTCTGGCCGATACGATAGGGGGGGAGATTGAGCCCTGCTTCATTGAAGAAGAGCTTGTTGGATACACCCATCGAGTTATGTCAATCGAGACGGCACGGCAGACTTTTGGCTATGTTCCTGAAACGAGTCTCTCTGATGGACTCTTTGAGACACTTGCATGGGTCAAGCGTGAAGGGATTGACCAAGCGTGGATGAGGGAAGAGGAAGAGCAGGAAGACAAG
>DONH01000269.1 GCA_003509235.1 Planctomycetaceae bacterium | reverse complement strand
TCTTGTCCATCTGTTCGCTCATGGTTTGAAGTTCTTCTGATTGGGTTTGTACAATATTTTTCTGCTCAAACCGATTTCCTGAGAATTCTCTTGAACTTGTTTTGGACGAGTAATCATAAAGCTCTTCTGAGAGTACTTTTCGAGTTTTCCAGTTAATCCAGCGTGTATATCGTTTTGAAGACGTACGAATTGAGTAGCCCATTACTTCTGGATCGGTACTTTCCCAAGGTCTATTAAATTGACTGAGAACAGCGTCCCGTCCACCTGAGGATGGGTCATCGAGAACGTGTCGAAAACTCTGCCCATCGAGATTGTTAGGCGGTTTTATTCCGGCAAGATCAGTCAGTGTTGGATACAAATCAACAAGTTCAACAAGAGCATCTGAAGCAATACCTTTTTGTTCTATCCATGGCGTTCGAATCAAAAGAGGAACACGTGTATCGAGTTCAAAGTTTGTTGCTTTGCACCACCGGTTTTGTTCACCAAGAGTGAAGCCGTGGTCACCACAGAGAACAACAATCGTATTCCTGTCGAGATCAAGCTGTTGTAGGGCATCGAGCAGCCGGCCAACTTGCTGATCGATGTAACTTACGCACGCATAGTAGCCATGCCGCAGATGAAGGCGCTGTTCTGCACTCACATTTTCATCTTTCGGTATATCTTTATAGCCACCAAGTTCGCGGTGCGTGTGGAGAGCAATGTCCGGCATGGCTGTAATCGATGCTTGACTCTCTTTGGGCACTTCAAACGATGTAGGATCATGCATGTCCCAGTATTTTTTTGGTGCACTGAAGGGAAGGTGTGGCTTAAAAAAACCGGTTGCAAGAAAGAATGGTTTTTTCTTCTGCTTCAAAGTTGTGAGTGTTTTGATTGCAAGGCTGGCAAGTTGACCGTCCGGATAGGCATTGTCTGGAACATCTGCCATCTCACATGCAGATTGCTTTTTTCCCTTCCCCTTGTTGTCTGCCAAAACATAATTTGACCAACCTGGTTTTTTAAGAATTTCTGGGGAGGACCACGATATCGGATCGAGTTCACTTTCATTTCCACTAAAGATTTTTCCAAGAGCAAGTGTTGTGTAGCCGTGCTGCTTAAAACGTTGTGGGAGCGTTATGTGGTTGGGTTGAGTGTCACGGAAGTTATTTCTGTTATGCCAAACTCGAGTGTGGTCAGGAAGGAGTCCTGTAAGCATTGACGTTCGGGAAGGTCCACAGACTGCTTGTTGAACGTATGCATGATTGAACTGTCGAGCTGTTTTAGAAAAAGCATCAATGCGTGGAGACTTTGCAATCGTATCACCGTAGCATCCCAATGCAGGGCGAAGGTCATCGATTGCAATAAACAGAATGTTTGGGAGTGACTCTTCCGGTGCTGCAAAAATGGCTGGAGTCAGCAGAGCACTTACGGAAAACAGGATCAGAAATCGAAGCATCTGAATCATCAATACGTCCCATAGCTTCTGAAGAAAATGGCATGTGTCAGGAAATCGATTGAATATTTTACTTAAGATTTTTGAGAATCTGTTTGCGTCCACGCTGAATTTGTGTGCTCATCAAGTCTCTTGCAAGATGACTATCTCGCTGATGTAGTGCTTCAATCAGCTGCCTTTTTCCTTCGCATGTATAATTCGCAACTTCTGCTGTCAACAGATGTGGCTTGCTTCGTTGTGCATCAAAAATTTCACTAATCGCACGATGCTCGTGAATCACTTTCGCTAATAATTCATTACGGGCAGACGTAATCAGAAGCTCATGAAATTTTTTCTCATTATCGATCCATGCGTTCATCTGCCGTTTGGTTGCCTGTTGTTTTTTCTCTTTGGTGAGTTGTTTGGCTATCAAGCACGCCTCATCCAGAAGTGATTCCAGGGCTTCAAGCTGAAAGGCCGTTATATTCGCTGCAGCCTCGCCCGCTGCACAACTTTCTAACGCATCACGCAGTACGTACAGGTCGTTTAATTGTTGGCCATCAGCCTGTCTGACAAATGCACCAGAACCCGGCACGTGTTCCACGAGGCCTTCTGTCGCAAGGCGGTTAATTGCTTCGCGCACGGGAATAACGCTGACACCAATTTCAGTTGCCAGCACGCGATTGACCAGCTGTTCTCCGGGTATGAATGCGCCATTTGAGAGTTTGCCCCGAATATGTCTATAAGCCTGTTCTGCTAAGGACATTGCTATCTATGTGCTCCGGGATGATGATAAATTGTGCGCTAGTGCAAACATGTTATAACATAAGATAACAAGGTGCTCAATCTTGAGAATGACAGACTCAAACAGAAAAAATGGTTCTGCAACAGAACTCCCTCGGTGAATAATTGTCTTACGATGTTTAACGACAGTGAACGTACGGTGGTTTAAATAAAGTAAGTATGAAGTGATCGAGGAAATATAGTGTGCGTCACAGTTTAGAAACTGCTACCGGAGCCACATTAAAAAGAATCGCACAAAATTTCTAAGGCTTTCATGCAAAAAAAACTTCTCAACGGACTGACTGCCGCAACATGTACGCCTCTTGATGAGAGTGGTGAACTTCATCTTCAAGTTGTTCCCTCGATGGTTGATCACCTCATTCGTGTTGGTGTTCGTGGCCTATATGTCTGCGGCAGCACTGGGGAAGGAATGTCACTCTCATGTAATGAGCGAATCTCACTTACTCAAGCATTTGTTGATGCAGTTGCTGGTCGTCTTCCAGTTATTAGCCAGGTTGGACACAATAGCCTGCGAGAAGCACGTCGCCTTGCCAAAGAGGCAGAACGAGTAGGTGTCGATGCGATTTCGGCCACCTGTCCATCGTACTTCAAGATTTCTGACGTTGAGACACTTACCGAATGTATGGCGGAAATTGCTGGTGAAGCCCCTGAGTTGCCTTTTTATTATTATCACATACCTATGCTGACTGGTTCGGCTATTCACATGCCGGAATTCTTAATGCATGCGAGCGGCCGTATTTCAAATCTTGTAGGGATTAAGTACACCGATACCAAGCTGCATGAGTTTCAGGAATGCCTTGAATTAGACAACCGGCGATTTGAGACTATCTGGGGCTGTGATGAGATGTTGTTGGGTGCTCTTGCCGTTGGTGCGGATGCAGCCATTGGTAGTACCTATAACGTGATGTCGTCGCTTTATCTGCAACTCATTGATGCATTTCAACAGGGCGATGTTGACCAAGCCCGGTGTCTTCAGTCACGGAGCATCGCAGCGATTCGTGTCATGGGGAAATATCAATTTCAACCTGCATTAAAAGCTGTCCTTGGGATGCTTGGTTGCAATGTAGGTGGTTGCAGGTTGCCACTGAAGAATCTTACCGAAGAAGATGCAATCAACCTTCGGACAGACCTTGAAGCCATCGGCTTTTTCGATTGGGCGCAGTCAGAAGCCTGTCCAACAGTGTGTTAACCATGTTTGGCAGCGAGTCTATGTTTTGCCATCACACTTGCAGTTTGTTCCGAAAGCACAGTAACGCTGTTCGAGTCTGCATTGCGACAGTTCTCATTCTTGTTCTCTCGCAGCAAATTTCCGTGGGGAGCACATCCCTTGCATGGAGTGAACTACCCCAATTTCCAAACAGTGTCGGTGTTGCTGGGCCCTTTGTTGGTGTGCATAACGATGCTCTGATCGTTGCCGGCGGTGCGAACTTCCAACCACCTGTATGGCAGGCAGAAAAAGAATGGCATGATGAAATATTTGTCTTAGTACGATCAGACAACACCTATTTGTGGAAAGAAGCAGGAACGTTACCAAGACCGATTGCCTATGGTGCCGCGGTATCCACTTCCGATGGCGTTGTGTGCATGGGGGGCAACGACGCAGAAACAACTCTTGATCAGGTGTTTTTGATGCAGTGGGATACTGCACAGAAAAAGGTTCGTCTTGTTGACTATCCATCACTTCCAGAACCGTGTGCCTTTGGGTCTGCAGTTGTGGTTGATAATGTGATTTATCTTGCAGGTGGTCAGAGTGGTCAATCACTCACGACGGCAATGACAAATTTTTGGTCACTCGACTTATCGAAAAGGCATCAGCCGGATGAGTTTGTGTGGGAAAGTCGGACGCCATGGCCCGGTCCATCACGTGCATTCAACATGACAGTCCATCAACACAATGGATTTAATCCATGTGTTTATGTGATGAGTGGTCGTCGTCAGAACGATGAAAACCCGCAGAGCATCGAGTTTCTCAAGGATGTTTGGGAGTACACGCCCGCGAGTGATAGTTGGCGACGTCGCTCAGACTCCCCACGCTGTGTCATGGCCGGTACTGCAGTTGAAAGTGGACATAGCCATATTTTGGTATTAGGTGGAGCTGATGGGTCACTTTTTTTTCAAGGGGACATTCTTCGGGAAAATCATCCCGGATTTCCCAAAGAAGCGTTGGCATATCACACAATTACCGATACCTGGAGTACGGCTGGTGAGATTCCTGAAAACCATGTTACGACGATCGCGACACACTGGGATGGCGCACTTATTATTCCAACGGGTGAGGTCCGTCCACGAGTGAGGACATCGCGTGTCTGGAAAGTTCAGACGGTTTCAGGTCAACATGATTTTGGACTAATAAACTACACCGTTCTTTTTTTATATCTTTTCTCGATGGTTGCCGTTGGTGTTTATTTCACGCGGAAGAATCAGAATACTGACGATTACTTTCGGGGTGGGAAACATATTCCGTGGTGGGCTGCTGGATTGAGTATTTTTGCGACGATGCTCAGCTCATTAACATTCACGGGCATTCCATCAAAAGCATTTGCGCAGGATTGGGTGTATGCCGTAGCAAATTTTATGATTCCAGTTACGGCAATTGTTGCTGTTTATGTTGCCATGCCGTTTTTTCGTCATATTGATGCGACCAGTGCCTACGAATACCTAGAGAAACGTTTCAGTCGACCGGTTCGTCTTTTTGGTAGTGCCAGTTTCATTTGTTTTCATATTTTTCGAATGGCAATAGTTATGTCATTGACGGGCCTGGCCCTTGCTGTTGCAACACCCCTTACTCCCATGCAGTCCGTATTACTGATGGGTGTTTTGAGCATTGTGTACTGTACGCTTGGTGGTATTGAGGCAGTTATCTGGACAGATACCATTCAGACGTTTGTGCTTTTGGGCGGTGCAATTCTAGCTCTTGCTCTTTTGATCAATGGCGTCGATGGCGGGGTCCGTGGTTTTATGACTGTTGCGCACGATGCGAATAAATTTACCTTTGCAAACCTTCACTGGGATGCCACAAGCAATCAGATTGCTCTCTGGGTGATCATCTTGGGGGCTTTTGGTCAAAACCTGTCGTCATACACGGCCGATCAGGCGGTTGTTCAGCGGTACATGACAACTGCAACAAAAGAACTTGCTGCAAAGTCAATATGGATGAATGCCATCTTGAGTGTCCCTGCTACCTTTTTGTTTTTTGCGATAGGAACAGCACTCTTTGCTTTCTATCAGACACATCCTGAAAAGTTGGATCCAACAATCACAACGGATCAGGTTTTTCCACTATTTATTTCCAGAGAGATGCCGATTGGCATTGCTGGATTGATCGTTGCAGGAGTGTTTGCTGCCGCTCAATCAACGGTGTCGACCAGTATGAACTCTACGGCAACTGCGCTGGTAACAGACTTTATGCGTCCCTTCTCAGTCGGTCAGACTGAAAGAATGTATCTGTCAATTGCACGATGGTCCACGTTCTTTATTGGCGTCCTCGGTACACTTCTGGGTCTGATCTTCGTTGATCCTGAAATCAAATCCTTGTTTGATGCATCGATAAAGATCATTGGTCTTTTTATGGGATTACTGGGCGGACTTTTTATACTTGGTGCCACCTCGCGACGGGCTACTGCAGCCGGTGCATTGGTTGGAGCGTTTTTTGGAGCCATTGTGATGTTTTGTCTTTGGCAGTTTACAACAGTCAATGGCTACCTCTACACCATCAGTGGCATGCTTACATGTGTAGGAGTTGGTTTCCTGATAAGCCTTGTCACTGGACCTCAAGAAAAAGATCTTCGTGGTCTGACTATCTACACATTAGCTGGACTCGACAGCCACTCTTGATACCAATGATATCATCATTGCTATCTTGATAGGTTAGCCTCGTGCAGCTGCTGTCGTAGTTTTTTGAATTCCTGCTCTAGGGCCTAAGAAACCTGAGGAGCCTTCTGTCATTAGTCGGTTCAGTCTGCCGCTGAAGCAGGTGGCTAGAGAACACTATTTCTTGGATGAGCCAGAAAAGTCAGAGGACAGCTCAAAGACGATTTTGTTTTCCCCGGTACTCACAGTTGCTGTGAGCCCAGAGGTTTCTTCATCACCATATGCTTGAGGAG
>DONH01000184.1 GCA_003509235.1 Planctomycetaceae bacterium | reverse complement strand
CTTCTCCACAATTCACCAAGAGTACATCAATTGGTCCGAAACCATATTCCACTCGATGGAGGAACTTTGCGATCGCATTTTCGTCACTTGACAAGTCAAAAATTGTGGACGTGAAAATTTTGTCGCCATCCCAAAATTTCTGTTTTAAGTCCACTTCACAACTGCTCGACTGGGTCACAGCTGCTAAAAGAGCGCATGAGCTCGTGCGATTGAGAAGTGCGTGAGCTAGGTTGTATCCTTGCCCATGGCATGCGTCGGCCAGAAAGTAAACAGGACAAGAGGAAGAGGAAAATTTTCGTTGATGGAAAGAGGAGAAAATTGCTCTTTTGCTCTATACCCTCAGCAGCATGTACACAAAAACCGTTCGAATGAGTGATCGACTGTCTGGTGGAGTTGTTTACGTGCCTTGCGTACAAGTCTAAGTCTTTGGCGTCGCTGACGCGTGCCAACGAAGTCGACAGACGTTTTGTGAAGAGATTGTGGATTCCGATAAAAAAATCAATCTTTATGTGCTACACGCGTTCACAGTCGCAATTAAACCTTGCAATCCGAGCATTCGATCTAGTTGACTGAAACGGAGTCTCAATCCATCAAAGGCAATAATTGGTTTAAACTCGACATTTTCGACATCTATCGCTTTTGGATACCTTTGACTGAAGTGTGTCAAGATAACATACTTGACCTGCGCTGCCTTGGCAACTTGAATCGCCTCAGATGTGGTTGAATGTCGCTTCTGTAGCGCATGTTCTACGAGGTGATCGTCAAATGTTGCTTCATGAATCATCATCATGCAGTGCTTTGCGGCATAGGCAAACTTTTGTGATGGTCGACCATCACCAGAGTAAGCCAGACTCCAACCACACGGTGATGCCAGAACGATGGCTGCTGCGTCTCGGCAATGTTCCACAGGTATTGCTTCGATTCGACTGAGGCCAGTCAATATAGCGAGCTCATTCACGCTTAGATTTCTGCAAGGTTGGAAGCAGAGTGAGTCCGATCCATAATTCGCTGACGTCGATAACTCACTGCGCTGTGCACGGGTTGTTGAAGGAGGCGGCGGCGGTAAACGACCAAAAGGACCATTGAATAGATGTCGTGAATGCATAAACCGATAATAACTTTCAGGAAACTTGGAAACTTCCAGCCATTCTTTTAATTTGGTTGGTCCAATCAGAGTCAAAGCCCGGCTGCAAACACGTGCATGAAAATCCAACAAGCCGCGGACACCGAGCATGTGATCAGCGTGATGATGTGAAATCCACACCATCTTCAGATTCTTGACGATCTCCTTTGTCGCGGATTCGCCAAATATTCTGTGCATAGAGCCCAAAGTACCTTCACCGCAGTCAAGTAATATCCACGACTTCTGCACGTCTTCTGACACAGAATGTGGGAGCTCAACCAAAATACCACTACTTCCGCGATATTTGTTTGGTTCAGCAGACCCAGTTCCTAAAAATATAATTTCCGGATCAGCATCTGCTTTGCGCTTCATTTTGCTTTTTATATCTTGCATGAGTGTAGACTTCAAATCCTGTGCCACCTGCTGACTGGTTTTACAGACCTTTGGGGTCGTCTCAGTTTCCTCTAGATCCAGGTTCTTTCTGGCTTCAATATTAGCTAGAGATCTCTCCGCGGCCTCAGAAAGATCGGGGTGCTTTAACACAAGCTGAGATAATATCGATTGAGGATTTACATCATCGGGACGTAGCGTATGATGATCCACGCTGCATGTCTTCTGACCGTTCCGAATGTGCACTGACGCACAAAGGCCAAGCTGAGTGTACTCACTATGGCTTCTCACCACGTTTCCGAAAACCCGCGGAACAGGAAAAGAGTCAGAGTCGACTACATTCAGACGTAGAATATTCCTTGCGCTTGCGCGATACCCTAGCTCGTGAGACGCACGGCAAATAAAATGCTCACAGTCCATTTTCTTCATCCAACTTAGATATTTCGGACCACGTACAATTTTGTCTGTGGTGAAATGAAATATCGCGCGGAGCGAGTGCTGGGTCTTGCCAAGAAAACAAGTCAGAATTGGATTTGTAATCATTTTATCGATGAGATCGCAACCCTTCAGGTTGATGACCATAAATCTTACACCTGGCTTGGAGCCTTCACCCCTCATCTCACAGAGGTAACCCGCACAAATTGAAGAATTGTCTGCATCCGCTTTAAGCGGTGAGGACACCCTCATTTGCTTTGTCAAGGTATTTGAGTCCTCGGAAGTGTACAGGTCTTCATGTTCACCCTCCGCTTCGTTCCTAGCTATGGTTTTTTGATATTTTTCCCACTCACAAAGCATACATTCTCCCTCCTCATCGAGAAATATTGGCCAAACCGTGAGAGCACGGTCTGCATAGCATCCAATACCCCCATTAAACTTGGAATTAGGACTCAATTCAACATCCTCCACTGTTGGGTGCAACCATCGCGCGCACTTGTACGCTCCCGTGACCTCAGCGCTTGCTCCACTTGGCCCAACAACGGCAAACCGCTCATGTCCGTCGGTTGACAGTCTCAATATAAGTCCGGTGAGCCCACCCAGAGAGCTCGGTGTGCAATCAATGGCAAAACATGCTCTAAACTTCCCAGTTGGGCGAATTTTACACTCTAATGCCAAGCGTGCGAAGCCTTCGGGAACGTTGAACAAGTATTGGCTCCCATCCGAAGCCGTCACTAATATTGCAGGTTCGACGCCGTCTACTGATGCGTTGATGATGATAACACTGGCGTCACCAGCTTCGAGGGTCATGTGGCTTCCACATATCCCAAAGTGTTGAGCTCGTAAGAATGTGGCGCGGAGTGTCAGCGATGAAGTTGTTTCCACTCGACAATTAACTTAATTACGCTTTTTTGGCTTCACTCGGAACACGAATA
>DONH01000032.1 GCA_003509235.1 Planctomycetaceae bacterium | reverse complement strand
ATATATTTTTGATTGACGGTGGGAAAGGACAATTGTCTGCGGCCCTGGATGCACTTAATTCTTTGGGAGTCGTTCCCCCATGCATTCTGTCGATTGCTAAAAGGGAAGAAGAGATTTTCCTGCCCGGGAAATCAGAACCTTTACGTCTATCACGAGATGCGTATTCATTACGCTTGTTGGAATATGTGCGAGATGAAGCCCATCGGTTTGCCCAGCACTACCATCATCTCCTTCGAGGCAAACGAACACTCGCCGATGACACCTGATAGATTTGATAGGTGTCAGGAGAAAGAATGTGGATTTGTCGTTACATGCCGAGAGACGAATTATTCACCCTGTAGCCAAGAGCGGGCTGTGTCGATTTCACTTTGATCAAAGTATGCAATTTTCGCTGTCGTAAACGGCTTGCAAAACCATGCCATGCCCTGCTCCCATTTCTTTTCACCAACCATGGCAACCCGCTCAATTTCTCCGAAGTGTTTCATGTCAAATTTGATGTCTTCCCACAGTGCACCGACATCCCAGCCGGAAAAGTCGTGCATTGAAAATAGAATCTTGACTTTCCCCTTTTTCATTTCCGATTCGATAACAGGAACAAATTCGTCATAGTCGGCGCGGGTGAGCTTTCCGGTTGTAGCCACTTCGATGGTTCGGTCGTTTTGCAGATTGGTTACCTGAACAGACATACAATTACCCCTCGTTATGGTGGTTCTGCTGGTTTGTTCGATACTGCACCAGCTGTTTGCACTAGGAATCTAGTCGTTTTTGACGCCCCGATTGGTGCGTAATAGGTGACGGATAGCTAACATTAATGCAGGTATCCGCACCGTTCGATTAGTATACGTAAACTACTGTTTTGGGACTACTTATTCAGGGAGACAGACCGTGAATCCTCATGACCTATCGCATGCGTTGGGTAGTCGTTACGATTTTTCGCGTCAACTAAGGTCTGGGAACCGCAGAGAATTCCTCCAAGTTGGTTCTTTGGCCGGCTTTGGTCTGTCACTGGGGTCCTTTTTGAGCATGCGGGCTGCCCAAGCTGAAGCAAAGCAGTTTAAGCATTTCGAAGGCACGGCCAAGAGCGTTATTCATATCTGGCTTCCTGGTGGATGGTCGCAGCAGGAAACATTTGACCCCAAGCCACTCTCGCCTCTCGAGTACAGAGGTGAGATGGGAACAGTCGAGACAGCTTTGCCGGGTGTCCGCTTTAATCAGCACCTCAAAAAGACGGCTAAGATTGCAGACAAAATAACAGTCATTCGTTCGATGACACACGGTGAGGCGGCTCATGAGCGAGGTACTCACAATATGTTTACCGGGTACCGCCCCAGCCCCGCAGTTACCTATCCAAGTTTCGGTAGCGTCGTGTCACACGAGCTTGGTCCACGAGCGAACCTGCCTCCATATGTATGCCTGCCGAATTTACCTGCGCCGGATGCTGAGGCTGGCTACCTTGGAAGTGCGTATGGCCCGTTCACCCTCGGTTCAGACCCAGCAAGTAAGAACTTCTCAGTCAGAGACCTTTCACTGCCTGATGGCGTTGATGCAAAGAAATTCGAATCTCGCCGTCATCTCCGGAATGTTGTTGGTAGGCACTTCAGTCGCCTTGAGGGTTCAGACAACATCATGGCGATGGATAGTTTTTATCAGCGAGCGTACGACCTTGTCAGTTCATCGAAAGCACAAGCAGCATTTGATATCAATGTTGAGTCCAAAGAATTACGAGATCAATACGGTCGAAATCAAGCAGGGCAGCGAATGATTCTTGCCCGACGACTCGTTGAAGCCGGTGTTCGCTTTGTCACGATGTCATATGGCAGCTGGGATATGCATCAGAAAGTGAAGCAAGGGATCGACCGCACGCTTCCTCCGTTTGATCAGGCATTCGCTGCCTTGATTGCTGATCTCGAGCAACGTGGGTTACTCGATTCAACACTAGTTATGGTATCGAGTGAGTTTGGCCGTACGCCAAAAATTAACAAGGATTCTGGACGTGACCATTGGCCAAAAGTTTTCAGTACGGTTCTGGCTGGTGGCGGGGTCAAGAAGGGGCTGATTCACGGTGCTTCTGATTCGATAGCAGCAGAGCCCTTCGATAGCCCAGTCACAATCGAAGATCTTGCAACAACGGTCTACCATTGCCTTGGGATTGTCGCAGAAAAGGAGCTGATGGCTCCTGGAGGCCGCCCCGTCGAGATTGTTGATGGCGGGAAGGTACGGCACGAGCTGCTTGTCTAAATCTGAATTCTCTCAAAGTGAATACGTTCCCCTGTAGGTTTCTCGGAAGGAAGTCATTTTTCTTATGGCAATAAAAAGACGTTACATCTTTCTCAATCTACCAGGTGCCTTATTCCTTCTCTACGGTTTTTGGCTTCTTGCTCCTTTGTGTATGGCTGCTCCAGCGATCGGTCCGGTGTCACCAGCTGGTGCTATGCGTGGCAGTGAAGTTGAGGTATTAGTGTCGGGTACAAATTTCCATGAGGCACAAGAAATATTCTTCGAAGATGGAATAATTCAGCAAAAAAATATTGAGGCAATTAATGATAAACAGTTGAAAGTAACGCTTGTCGTTCCAGACGATGCGCCGTTTGGTAATCACCGCTTTCGCGTTCGTACCAAAAAAGGTCTTTCGACGCTTCGTACCTTTCGAGTTGGACCTTTTCCGCAAGTTACTGAAATCGAGACGAATACGTCGAATCCCAAAACAAAAAACAATACCCCAGACACAGCACAGGATATTCAGGTTCCTGAAACCGGTGGGCTAACCATTTCTGGTGTCGTTCGACAAGAAGATGTTGACTGCTACCGAGTGCCACTTGAAAGAGGTCAGCGATTGTCGGTCGCCGTTGACGCTGTACGGCTTAATTACACGCCTTTTGATCCATATATCGATGTGATTAACGAGGCAGGATTTGTGATTGCAGCAAGTGATGACCATCCCCTTATGGAACAGGATGCGATCTTGGCGGTCAATGCGCCAGAGTCAGGAAACTACTTCGTGAGAATCCGAGAGAGTGCATACGGTGGTAATGCTGCGTGTAGTTACCTCCTTCATTTAGGCCGATTTCCAACGCCGTCCGTTGCGCTTCCCCCTGGGGGTAACCCAGAGTCGGAAGTGCTTGTGAAGTGGTTGGGTGATTTGGCGGGAGAATTTGAGTCGAAGATCAAGATTCCTAAAAAATTTGCTCAAGCTTCCTCAGAGATAAGCAAACTGCTCTCGATTCATCCAGAACGAGACGGTGTTACGTCAGCAGAGGCAGTCCCATTTAGGGTAACCAGTCTTCCGGTGAGCAGAGAGTCAGATGCAAATGATTTGCCAGACGTGCAGTCGCGTGTTCCTGCCCCGGCTGCAATTTGGGGTTTGCTTGAAAAAGAAAACGATACGGACTGGATAAGGATTGAGGCACCAAAGGGTTCAAAGTGGTCTGTCAAAGGGTATGGAAGACGTCTCGGCTCACCGATTGATTTGACGCTTAATGCGTATCGGGACAACGAAAAGCATACTCGAATAACTGGGAATGACGATTCGGGTGGTCCAGATAGTTTGATGAATGTAACAAGCCCGGAAGAGGGCTCGTTTCTAGTTCGTGTGAGTGATCACCAGAAGCGCGGGGGAGACATGTTTGTTTGGTGGATCGAAGTTGAGCCGATTGTGCCTCTGGTGAAACTTTCAGTGCCCCCGTCTCAAACAAAATCTCAGAACGACTTGTTTCCTCAAGTTCCACGTGGGAATCGCGCGGCTGTAATCCTGAACGCCTCGCGTAGTAACTTCAGTGGTGAATTAAAACTACTTTCTGAGAATCTTCCAAAAGGTATTTCTATGGAGTGCCCGAACTTTCGAAACGGTGCGCCTGGAAGTTTTGTTGTGTTCAGTGCGGCAGAGGATGCCCCGCTGTCTGCGGCGATGGCTGAATATAGTGCTGTAGATGCGGCTGATCAAACGAAGGTGCTTGGTGGTCTGGAGCAGGGAACCGAAATGATTCATGGCAATCCGAATCGTACGCCATGGCGATACAGTCGAAGTACAGAGATGCCCGTGGCAGTTGTTGAAGAAGTCCCAGTTTCTCTGGAACTCATCCAGCCTGCGGTTCCACTTGTTAAAAATGGTAAAGCAGATCTTCTGGTTCGGGTCCGTAAGGATGAAGGGTTTAAAGGAAAGGTCCGATTATTCTTTCCCTTTCAGCCACCCGGGATCGGCGCTGCATCAGGAGTTGATGTGCCCGCTGACAAAAGCGAAGTTGTGTATCCGATTAACGCGAGTGACAAGGCTCCACTTCAGGAATGGGACGTTGTTGTATCTGCAACGGTGACGTTTCAGGGAGAAAGTGCGAAAGGTCGTCCATCTATTCGCATATCGTCTCAACCTGTAAAAATCACGGTGGCCGAGCCATTTGTTCAGGTTGCATTAGACAAGGGAATGACAGAGCAAGGACAGAACACGACCTTCACCGGTACGGTAACAGTCCCGACGGCCTTCACAGGTGAAGCAAAGGCTGTGCTGCTTGGGCTTCCAGCCAAGACAACTGCGGAGCCTCTTATCTTTACTTCAGAGAGTAAAGAAATTGAGTTTCCAGTCACTGTTGCAGCCGATGCGCCAGCTGGTCGACACGCGAACATTGTCTGTGAAGTGCATGTTCCTCAAGAGGGGCACCAAATTATCCATCGTATGGCTGCAACTGAATTTCGAATTGATAAGCCACTGCCAGCGAAGGTGTCAGCCACTCCAAAGCCGGACCCACCAAAGCCAACGCAACAGAAGAAAAAGGTTTCACGTCGTGAGCAATTGAGAATTCAGGCACGGTCGGTTTCACAAAATGGTCCAGTGAAAGAAACTGAAGGGGCCGCACAGTGAAAGACCAATCTGTACCAGGCACACACTCGGCGAGATATCAAGTTCTTTTGAAGTGTTTGGTGCCAGTGTGTTTGTGCGTGTCCACAATGTCTTTGTGGGCTCAGGAAAAAACAATCAGGGAAATAAATGTTTTTCCGCCGGCAGTTCAACTCGACTCAGCACGAGATTTCCAGACTATTATTGTTCAGGCAATCCGCGAAGATAGTGTGACTGAAGACGTCACAGGTTCTGCCAAGATGGCGTTCCAGAATCCGGAATGTGCTGTGCTTGAACGGGTTGCCGGTCAGAACGCTACATCGCTCCGGCTCACTCCGAAGCAGGATGGTGATACAGTGCTGGTGGTCACGTATGAAGGACACCAAGTCAAACTTCCAGTGAGTGTTCGCTCGGCAGAAGAGAAGCCCCCACTGTCTTTTCGATTAGATGTTATGCCGGTTTTTGCACGTGCTGGGTGTAATATGGGGAGTTGTCATGGGGCAGCTCGGGGGAAAGATGGTTTTCGACTGTCTTTATTCGGTTTCGACCCGACTGGTGATTACCATCGTTTGACACGAGAAATGCCTGGTCGCAGGATTAATCTTGCGAATCCAGAAGGGAGCCTCGTAGTTCAGAAAGCGATAGGTGCAGTCCCGCATACAGGTGGCAAGCGCTTCGAGAAAGATAGTGAACTTGCAGATCGGCTTGTTCAGTGGATTGCAGCAGGGGCGAAAGACGATCCAAATGCTGGCAAGGATGCTCCAAAATTACAAGCAGTCGATCTTTACCCGCCCACAACTCTTCTTGAAGGTAAGCAGGCTACTCAGCAGTTGGTGGCAGTTGCTCGATTCTCAGACGGTACTGATAGGGATGTGACAGACCTCGTATGGTACGGATCAAATAATGATTCATCTGTCGCCATCACACCCTCTGGGAATGCTGCAAGTAGTCAACGAGGAGAGTCGTTTTTAATGGCTCGATACGACACAATCACAGTCGGTGTTCCAGTAGTGGTGATTCCAAAGGATCTCACCTTTGAGTATCCCGAATCAGAGGGAAATACGTGGGTTGATGATCTCGTTGATATGAAACTTAAAAGTCTTCGCATTGCACCATCGAATGTGTGTGATGATGAAACTTTCTTACGTCGGGTGACTATTGATCTTGTTGGTCTTCTCCCAACAGAAGAGGAGAGAAACGAGTTTCTTGCTGACAAGTCTCAAGATAAAAGATCGGAGTACGTTGAGCGATTGCTCGGCCGAAAAGAATTTGTTGACCTTTGGGTAATGAAATGGGCAGAAATTCTACAGATCCGTTCAATCAATAATATTGTGGATAAGAAAGGTGCCTTGCTGTACCACCAATGGCTTGATCGTCGTATTGCCTCGAATCAGCCGCTTAATAAAATGGTTCGCGATTTAATAACGGCTTCAGGTGGAACCTTTGAAAATCCTCCAACCAATTACTATCAGGCCGAGAGAGATACGCTGAAGTTAACCGAAAATGTGGCACAGGCCTTCTTGGGAATGCGAATTCAATGTGCGCAGTGTCATAATCACCCATTTGATCGATGGACAATGGACGACTACTACGGGTTCGCGGCCTTTTTTGCCCAAATTGGGAGAAAGCGGGCAGATGATCCACGGGAGACCATCATCTACAACTCTGGTGGTGGTGGGATGAAGCATCCTGTGTCGGGCCAGACGGTAGCACCAAAATATTTGGGAGGCGGTAAAGCAGAAGTTACGAATGGAGACAGGCGAGAAGCTGTTGCAGAGTGGCTGGTATCATCTAAAAATCCATTTTTTGCAAAACGCATTGCCAACCTGGTGTGGACACATTTTTTTGGCAGAGGCATTGTGCATGAGCCGGATGATTTTCGTGTCAGCAATCCACCAGTAAATGGCCCGTTGCTTGATGCTCTGGCAAGCCATCTCGTAAAGTCAGAGTGGGATTTCAGAGAGCTTGTCAGGGAGATCGTGAATTCAAAAACCTATCAGCGAGAGTGTGATACGAATGATACGAACCTGCTTGATAACTCAAATTTCTCACATTCGGCCGTACGACGAATTCGGGCAGAGGTGCTCCTCGATATTCTCGCTCAGGTAACCGAAACAAAAAACAAGTTTCCAGGTCTTCCTGAAGGAGCACGAGCGGTTCAGGTAGCCGATGGTCGTACATCAACATATTTTTTAACCACTTTCGGAAGGGCGACTCGGGAAGATGTCTGTTCCTGCGCAGTGAGTATGGATCCAAGTCTTTCGCAGGCACTCCATCTGCTCAATGGAGATGTTGGGAATCAGAGAATTCAGCAGGGTGGCGTCATTGATCGTTGGATTAAAGAAGGGCGACCCGATACTGAAATTATTGACGAACTCTTTGTTCGATGCTACGGAAGATTTCCCCAGGAACGAGAGCGTGTCGAGACACTCGTAGCCGTTCAGGCCGGTGCTGGACGTAAGCAGGCTCTCGAAGATGTTTTCTGGGCACTCTTAAATTCACCTGAATTTATATTTAACCATTAGTTGCTCAAGCCTTGGTCTCATTTGACGCTGAGCCACGTTTTGAGAATGCAAATCAATGAATAAATATTTCAATCCGATGAAAAGAAATGATCGGCGAGGATTGCCATATTCGCGTACGTGGCGGTTGCTGAATGCTGTGCTCTATGCATCTCTTTTTTTGGCATCAACAGCAATAGCGGAGGACAAGCCTCCAACGTACGAAGATCACGTCTTACCAGTTTTTCGTGAGAAGTGTTGCAGTTGTCACAATGCAGACCGGAAGGCTGGCGGGCTAGATTTGACAAGCTACCAGCAAATGATGGCCGGCGGTAATTCGGGTGATGTCGTCGTTGCCGGGGATCCTGATGATAGCTATTTATGGTTAGTTGCTAGCCATGAGGTTGAGCCTGTTATGCCACCAGATGCTGATCGCATTCCTGATGCGATGTTGAAGGTGATAAAAGAATGGATAGCTGGTGGAATTATTGAGCGGGATGGGGCAAAGCCTGTTGCTCAGAAGGCAAGTTCTTCGCTTGCTCTTGATTCAGGTTCAATTGTGAAGCCCAGCGGCCCACCGATTATGCCACCGCGCTTGTCACTTGAGCCATGTTTCCACGGACTGCGGCCAACAACAATTCGGTCGCTCGACGCCTCGCCTCATGGTGACCTGGTGGCAGTTGGAAGTAGCCAGCAAGTTCTATTGTTCCAGCCACAGACACGTGAATGTATTGGTGTACTGCCTTTTCCCGAGGGCGAGTGTACGAACCTTCGTTTTTCTCGGAGTGCAAAACTTCTTCTTTCGGGAGGAGGTATTGCAGCCAAAAGTGGTCGTGTGGTGATTTGGGATGTAGCCAGTGCTCAGCGAGTAATGGAACTCGGTGATGAGTTTGACGAGGTATTGGCTGCGGATCTGTCTGCTGATCAACGTCTGGTTGCTTTGGGAGGGTCGGCGAAGGTTGTACGTCTTCTTCAGACAGCAAATGGTGCCGTCGAAAGTGAAATAACAAAACACACGGACTGGATAACCAGTGTGGCTTTTTCTCCTGATAGCGTGCTACTCGCGACAGGTGATCGGGCAGGTAATCTTTTTTTGTGGGAGTCTTTTGGTGCCCGTCATTGGGGTGATCTCAAAGGTCAAAAAGCTGGTGTCACTGCGATTGACTGGCGAGCAGACGGGATTGTACTCGCAACAGCGTCCGAAGACGGCACGATTCATCTTTGGGAAGCCGATGCTGCTAAGAAGTTGAAGTCCTGGTCTGCCCATGGTGGTGGAACAACCGATGTAAGGTGGCTCAACGATGGGCGTCTTGTATCAACGGGTCGCGATCGAAAAGTAAAAGTATGGAAAGCTGATGGTAGCCTTGAGAAGGAACTAGGAACTCTTCCGGATATTGGCACAAAAGTGGCAGTCACCTCAGGGAATCCCCTCGTGCTTGCAGGAGACTGGTCGGGTCAAATTACGGTTTATGACATTGCTAAACCAGCACAGCTAGGCGTACTTGATTCCAATCCAGAGCCACTTTTGCAACGCGTAGATCGTGCCAAGAAAGCAACTGTTGCTTTAAAAAAGAAAGAGCAAGAGGTTCTGCTAGAAAAAGAAAAGGCAGTAAAGGCTGAGGCGAATCTTGTCTCCCAGCTTGCCGCAGCTAATAAAAGTCTCGGTGATTTGGGTGCCGAGCAGAAAAAGAAGAAGGCTCTGACAGAGAAAGCTGCTGTTGGAGTGAAGACAGCAGAATCTCAACTTGTTGTTGCAAAGACTAAGGCAAAAAAGGCAAATGAAATAGTCTCATCTCTTGAGAAGACAGTGAATGATACGAACGAAACATCAGAAAAAGAGGTTGCTGGAAAGATCCTGACTGCCGCAAAGAAGACATTAATGGAAACTCAGGCATTAGTCGTCCGTGCTGAACAGGAGCTTCAGGAATCACGAGAGATAAATGCGACTGCTATTGAAGAGCAGAAGGCTGCAGAGAAAAAACTTGCTGATGTAAATTCACAAGTTAAACAACTCAATGAGCAGGTGGAAAATGCAGTATTAAAACGAAAAACGCTCAGTGACAAACATGCCCGTCTTGTGGGGGAATTTAAAGCGTGTGAGAAAAGTCTAAAAAAGTGGCAAGATGAACTTGCTTTTTCACAGATCACTAGTCGTGCATCCGAGTGAAAGGAAGCCACTCCGATGTACATCGGCTTCCAACCAGTGGGCCGTTTTCAAACAGCACGCATTCTTTTTCAATGAAAGTACCTGCGCAGACAGGCTATCGCTTGTTTAAGAAGATTCCATACCGAAAAAAAACGAACCAGCCCAGACATGTAATCCAGGCTGATTCGTATAG
>DONH01000342.1:455-4801 GCA_003509235.1 Planctomycetaceae bacterium | reverse complement strand
CGGCGGGCCAACGCATGAGCAATGGCATTGATAGACTCTGTTCATACATCCATCGCTTGTCGTTCCAGCCATGCTCACCAGTGAAGAAGCCCTGGTCAGAGCTGTAAACCACGAGCGTGTTTTCAGCGAGGTCATGCGAATCAAGCCAGTCAAGAATCCGGCCAACGTTATCGTCAATCGCTGCAACACAACCGAGATAGTCTTTCATAAAACGCTGATACTTGTACCGATCAAGCGTCCGTCCCTTCATCGCACCTTCTGCCAGAAGTCGCCGGTAGTCTTTATTCTCTGAATCGTACGCCCGATGAAACGCAACCCGCTGTGATTGTGTCATTCGTCCCAAGAACTGATACGGACGCTTTCCACCGTCGTACTCACCCTGTGGAGGCGTAATATTCAGCACATGATCGGACATGCCAAAAAGACGCATCCAACATTTTTTTGCATATGAAGAACGTCCTTCGTAGGTGTCGAAAAGTGTTGCCGGCTCTGCCACCCGTTGCCCGTCGAGTATGTTCATATGTCGTGGCGGTGGAATACGATGAATATGCGGTGACTTATACTGGCACATCAACAGAAACGGCTGCTTTTGTTGTGACTGCTTATTCATCCAATCGATTGATACATCTGTAATAACGTCAGTCGAATAACCTTCAACCTGACGCTGCTGACCATCCGAACAGAGAAACTCAGGGTTGTAATAATGCCCCTGTCCACCAGCTCCCTCAAGCACCTGCCATTCATCAAATTCATTAGTCGGCCAGCCCCGCAAGTGCCATTTCCCGAAAAGTGCCGTTGCGTATCCCGCTGCTGACAAAGCACGTGTAAAAACAAACTGACCACCATTCCATTGCGAGCCGTTTCGCAGAACGCCATTTTTGTGACTATGCTTGCCGGTCAGAATCGTCGCCCGAGACGGGCAGCAGATTGAGTTCGTGCAATAACTCCTTGAAAACAATGCCCCCTCGCGAGCGATTCGATCAATATGTGGCGTTTTATTTAGTCCGCTGCCATAAGCGCCAAGAGCACGAAGTGCGTGGTCGTCACTGAAAATGAAGACAATATTCGGAGGCGCTGCTGACAGAAAACTCCAGAGAGATCCAACGATACAACAAGCCAGGAACCATGTGATACGAGAACACCTTCGATGCACGCCACACTCTCGGCACAAAGATTGTTTCATCGTGTCATTCTCACCATACGGAACACCATCATCAACTCAGCGTACCCACTCCCCACATGGTTGGCTACACTCCTGCGTGTGGCAACCTGATTTACAAATAGAGTAGATTGAACAACAAGCTCAATTCTATTCTCCAGACTAGAGGCCAACCTGTCATCTAAAAGAATCTGTTTTACAAGGTCTCGTGATCCTGAACACTCACCTCCCCGTCTTTTTCTCAAAATCACCGTGAACCAACACCGCAGTCTCTCTCTTGCTTTTCTATTGTGCTGTCTTGTAGGTAGTGCTCGTGCGGCGTCGCCAAATATAATTATTTTTTTTGCTGATGACCTTGGCTATGGCGATGTGGGCTATCAGGGTGGTGACCTCCCAACACCTCACATTGATTCGATTGCGCACAATGGCGTTCGGTTTACTGATGGCTATGTAACCTGCCCTGTATGTGCGCCTTCTCGCGCCGGACTTCTCACTGGTTGCTACCAGCAGCGGTTTGGCTTCGCCGATAACCCTGGCCCGTTTCAGCGCAAAGATGCACGCTACGCTGGCATTCCCCCATCTCAGCCAATACTTTCAGAACGACTTCAGGCCCTCGGGTATAGCACGGGCATCTTTGGCAAAACGCACGACGGGGTAGCTGAAGAACAAATGGCATTTGAACGATGGGATGAATTCTTTGGTTTCAATAATGGTGCTTCGAATTACATTAGCGAACTCAACCGCCGCCACAATCCTATTTTTCATAACCGAAGCATCTCGAACCAGTCACCAAACAATCAGAAAACACCTCGAAGTGACTTGCTCGATAACGGTGTCATACACTCGAGCGAGACGGAGTACCTCACCGACAGTATCGGTGATGCAGCCGTCGAGTTTATAGACAGGCACAAAGAGGATCCGTTTCTTTGCTATATCCCCTTTAATGCAATCCACGGACCATTCCAGGCACCACGACATCTTGTTGACATGTTTTCAGATGAACGAGACGAGAGTCGCCGGCTCGTCAAAGCGATGCTCCATGCACTTGATCAGAATGTGGGAAAGGTCATCCAGTGCGTGCAAAAAAATGACCTTGAGTCTCAGACTCTGATCATCTTTCTCAGTGATAACGGAGGCCATGACTATTCACCAAACACACCGCTACGCGGCAAAAAAGGGACGATGTGGGAGGGTGGTATTCGTATTCCGTTCTGCATACAGTGGCAAGGAATCATTCCCGCTGGAAGCACGTACCACTTCCCTGTCAGTTCGTTCGACATTCTTCCCACTGCAATTGCTGCAGCAGGTGGAACGATCGCTCCAGAATGGCAACTTGATGGGGTCAACCTGTTGCCATATGTCTGTAAAAAAAACATGTCCAATGAACGTCCACATAACGAACTCTATTGGAGCCTTGGTCCCCGCCTAGCGATCCGTGACCTTGACTATAAATTAGCAACTGATGATGGAAAGACGTACCGCCTGTTCGATTTAGCGACCGACAATGGTGAGAAAACAGACCTCATTGAGTCCAAAACGGCAGTAGCCAATCGCCTTCGCGAAAAACTACATACCTGGAAAAACACTCTTCCTCCAAACAATGCCGGGTGGAATCCAGCAATTGGACCAAAGCGGCCTGACTTTGGAACACCACAACCCTACCACCGCTTGCCATCAGCATCTCAACCGTAGGACTGCATACCCACCCCAGAATATTAAAACATGCCAAACACCAAACCTCTTTTCCGTTATTCACATGTGCTGGCCACTATCCTTTTATGGGTAGCCTCGTCGTTCGTACTGAGCGCTGAGATAGGCCCGCCAAAGGCTACAGACAGCGAGTTAGCCAAGGCTTCATACAGTGAAGAAAAAAAACTCAAGGATTTGCCGAGTGCATTTATTGACACAAGCCCAAATGCAGAAGATGGACTTGCAGTAGGCACGCTTGGCATTGATGGCGGCAAGGGTGATTCCATTCTCCAATTTGCGAATGAGATTGCTGCCGGCGCGCATGGCGAAGTCGATAGTTTGTTGATCTCGCACTGCGGCAAACTGCTCTTTGAATCGTATTTTAGACGGGGCAGGGTGAACTATCCTCACTACCAGATGTCCATTACCAAGTCATACACCGCCCTTGCCATTGGCCGAGCGATCCAGTGTGGCTACCTCACCATGGATGACCTTGAACGTCCAGTTTACGAATTCCTCAAGGAACTTGACCCGAAACGATTTGCCAAGGGAGCAGCAACAATCACTCTGGACGATGTAATGACGATGCGTTCGGGCATTCGAATTCCACAAAATGTTCAGCAACAAATCAGACTAGACACTGCGAAGAATCAGGGTCAGCATCAAGTGCAGATGTTCTTTGAACGCACCGCACCAATTCCATCTGCACCTCGTGAGTTTAAATACCAGGGCATTGACCCAGCGATTACCATGCACGTGCTTGAGGCAGTAGTGCCCGGATCAGCTGATGACTTTTTAAAAAAAGAACTTCTCAAAAAACTAAAAATAACGCAATTTCATTGGCCAGACGATATCAACGGCCTGCCGAAGAGTGCCGCAGGGAGCAGCATGCGTTCTCGTGACATGATGAAGTGGGGACTTCTGATTCGCCAACACGGGCAATTCACCGGAGAACAGCTGATTCCTCCTGAATTCATGAAGCAGGCAACCAGTCCGCTATGCGAGCCATCAGAGACGAACTCGTACGGTTTCTTTTTTTGGCAGAACAACGCTGAGGTTGGTGAAACAAACATAGAGTGCATTACATGTCGAGGCGCTGGCGGCCAGTTTATCTTTTTCTTTCCGAAGGCGGACGTCATTGCCGTCGTTACGTCGCACAACAAAGGCATGGGACCGCTTCTCAAAACACTTCCAAATAAGGTCCTCCCATTTTTTGAATGAGATGAACAAGTTGTGTCACGAGCAACAGACAAAGGTACTTTTGCCGGGTCAGAGCCCATCGAGCATTCCAAGAATCGACCGCTGTAAGATCGGCAGAGCAAGTAACACCGCAACAACCGGACATAGCTTCAAAGCTGGAAAAACAAGCACAATAGAGAATCGTTCGAAAGAGCGGCCGAGCGACTTTTTCCCCGCCGATAAACGCAATAAGGAACCGAACCTTGCGATATCCCCCACTTCTGGGTATCAATATCAGTTCTGGGGCGAGTATTTTTTG
>DONH01000342.1:0-175 GCA_003509235.1 Planctomycetaceae bacterium | reverse complement strand
CCCCCACTTCTGGGTATCAATATAGGTTCTGGGGCGGGTATTTTTGGTATTTTTTATCTGACTTAACGTATGTTTTGTAAGCGTATCGATATTTTTTCCTAATTTACTTTTACTGAATGGAGTTTCGATCATGTATTCACACGATAAACATCGCTCTCGTGGCTTCACGCTCATT
>DONH01000182.1 GCA_003509235.1 Planctomycetaceae bacterium | reverse complement strand
GAAAATTTATCGATCAGGGCGCAAGGGATGATTTGCCAGCGGTCAGCGATTGGTATTTGACCCAAGCAAGGAACACGTGAACTTTGATAAACTGGCTCGCAAACAAGGGTTCACCCCAGCCTGGCAGGTGCTGGAAAGCGGAACCATGCAGGCGACCGGCGAACTGCAAGAGCTATTCAATGTAGAGGAAGGAACGGAGCTGTTTCACGTCTTTGAAACAGGCAGCCTGGACGGGCATCAGGTATATTATTCGGAATACTTTTTTCTGGCTGAAATCTGTCCGGGATTTCTGCCGAAAATTGTCTCACGTCCCATGACAGATGTTCTACGGGAGGATTATTCCATCCATCTGTACCAAAAGGATTTACTGATCCGTCCCATCAACATGGAGGAGGAAACCGCCAACCACATTGGGTTGCCCACACACTCCCCAGGGATATTTTTCCGACGCATCAAAAACTCGCAACAGAGACGCATCGTGCAGGTCGATTACGAATACTGGCGAGCTGATTCGATTGAACTACGGAGCACTTTTTCTTCATAAGAGGACACATCCGTGCAGCAGACTGTGCAATCAGGAATCGCCCTCTTCTCCGGGAAGCCGATCAAATCGCTCAACCAACTCCAAATGTTCATCCCAGTTCGCCCTTCTCTCGTAAAAGATATGACCATCCGGCTGTATCGGAACATCGCAATCAAGACTACCGGCAGGCACGACCAGCAGCGTTCCATCCATCTGAAGGTTGGGAAGCGCGGAACCGCATTGAGTGCAGAAACTTTTGATATGACCGCTGGATTCAAAATCATGGGTCCGAACAAGCTCCTCTCCCTTAAGCCAACGCAGTTCTGCTGTTTTTGAAAACAGATTGGCCGCATGGGCAGAGCCGGTATCTTTTCGACAACGTTCACAGTGGCACAGAAAGAAATTCTCAAACTCACCAGTCACTTCATAGGCGACCTTTCCGCACAAACACGATCCTGCATATACCATCACTCACCTCATTTCATGGCATGATGTAAAGGAATCCGGGCAGAAGCAACACCTTCTGCCCGGAATCTATCTTTCATTATAACTAAGGGGAAGAATCCCTTACTGTCTACCTCAATGCATACTAATCGCAGATCATGTCACATAGTTGAACAGACCTTTAAGAAAAGAGTCTTTCACCTTCCAGAGCTAAGAACCGATCAAAGGAAGTTCCTTATCCACCCTGAAAAAGACCAAAAACCGTCGCTTAGTGGGCTGCTCTTCGTCAATCTTGCAACGTCGACACAGTTCGAACAGCAACTCTGTATCTTCCTCTTCGCGCAACATTGTCAAAGACAACCGCTTTCCCTTATATCCCGAGGTATTCTCCCTGAATAGGAAGTGGGCCTTTTGCGTGGCGACAACATTACTGTGACTCAGACGATCATTCATGACAATCGCAAGCGACCCGTCATCCATAACGTGTGGTCTTGAATACACGGCTGCATTCACTTCTCCATTGGCATCAGCAGTAGATAATACGCCAAATCCCTTGGTGTTGTCGAAATATTCTCTCAATTCAGACATAGTAGCTTCCTTTTTTTGTGTATTACTAATCTTGACAATCAGCGCATTTGAATACGCTCACTCGCTAACAGTAACACATACTACTATCACATCATGTCAGTATATTGAACCTTTTTTGAAATGAGTGAGGCATGGAGTATTGCAAAATGATGGTCGAGAGCTTTGACCAACTGCTTAATCAATGGTGTACAGATCATCCATTCAGCACCCAAAGACTGATAGCGAGTACCGAAGCGAAGCAAGTCCACAAAAAATATGGAAGGAGAATGCAGGCTGCCTTTGGTGAGAAACGGTAAAAAAGCGTGATTGTTTTTCCCAAAAACAAAACCAGGATGAGGGTATCGAGACTGCCCAGCATGGTACTTTGCAGACCGAACATCAATGGTGTGAATAGTAGGTTTACAACCAACTGAGCCGAGTACCACAGGTATCCTTGCCCTTTGTCTGAGCCATCTACAAGCCAGAACACCCACAGCGAAACACCCATTGATGCATAAAGGAGTGTCCACACGACTGGGAAAACAATAGCCGGAGGGTAAAACGGCGGCTTAACCAACTGCTCGAGCCAAGGCCCGGGAGGAAAGAACGAGCCTACCAAAGAGCCTGCCATGATATGAATAAAAATGAAGACTGTAAGCACCCCATACCGCTTAACCATAGACTCTGCCCCCTTCACTTCCATCTTCTCAGCCCGATTCCATTACCATCTCAACTCACAATATAAAATTGGCAACAAAAAAGCCCGCAGTAAAACCGCGGGCTCATTGATTGTATGGCGTTAACCGCTACTGACGAATTCTGCGACCAGCGAAGAACAAGCCAACAAGGCCCAGTCCGAAAATGGCGAAAGTGGAAGGCTCCGGTGTTGGAATCGGACCATTGGAAACAACAGTCAGTTGCGAGCTGGCATATGTCGTATCACCCTCGACCGTGGTCCAACCAAAAAGATTGTACTCGGGATCGTCGACCCAACCATTTTCAAAGGCCCAAATAAAGAAGGTGTCGTAAGTGACATCCCCATAGCCCAAGTCTTCAAGGGTCTGGAGAACGGTGGTACCGTTGTAGTCCATGCCCGCCAGGGAATCCATATCCAGTTGTCCAAGCCCACTGGTAAAGGAGAATGTGTAGTTGTAGCCCATGTAATCGAACTGTTCGATGGAAGCCTCGGGATTGACGAGCAGAAACACATCATTGTTGCGTGATTGATTGAAGATATGCGTATTGTCAGTCTCAAAGAACATGAACTCTAGCACTGTATCGAAAGAATTCACGGCACCCGTGACAGGATCAATGCCCTTCAACGTCAGGTTGGCAGCCATCAT
>DONH01000231.1:728-2971 GCA_003509235.1 Planctomycetaceae bacterium | reverse complement strand
TCGCACACCCATCGACACAGGCCTGTGATTCATCGAGTTCTACACCTGTCATGAGAGAGATCGCATTGGTCACTTCACGCATGATTGGGTGACTCACATCCACATACCCGACCGTATCAAGACTACGAACTGCACCAACTGCAAGAAATCCGCAGTGTTTTCCAGAACAGTTGTTATGCAGGGCAGTTGGCTTTTCTCCACGTGCGGCAAGTGCTCGGGACTCACCAGAATCAAGCGGCCAGTGCGCGCCGCACTCAAGTGCCTCACACGATGAACCTATTTTTTCAAGAATTAATTGTGCTGTCGCTACGTGAAGTGGTGATCCAACGTGGGATCCACATGCAAGTGCAATCTCAGCATCGGTAAGACCAAATTTTTCGGCAGCCCCACTCGCAACAAGGGGTATAGCCTGCAACAGCTTAATAGCCGAGCGAGGAAAGGCACGTGCCTCAACATCACCAATCGCCAGCACTGTTTCACCCGTTGCGGTTACGACAACGGCTCGTCCACAGTGAAACGATTCTTCCTCCTGACCACGTCGCACAAGGAGTAATCGTGGCGATACATTCATTCCAAATAATTTCTTTTTGCACCAATAACTGAAGCCAAATCTAGCTTTTTCTGAATCCGCCAACATCGTCTGGTAAACGGCACACTCCAATGTTTTCTATCTTTTTTCACCCAAAACTTACAAACACACGCGTCAACCCGGGTTTTCGACCTGAAACTCATCACGCAAGAAAAAAAGTCTTATACTTGCCTATCTCTTGCGATGAGACAGGCGGCATCGTTTTCCACCACTCAACTGACCAGAAACCACCATTAGACATATGCCTATACCACGACTCCCCGGCCTCTCTCTTTCCTCGACAACCATGTCTATTCTGGAAGCCGCTGATGCAGCAGGACAACTCACTCTTTTCAACTCTGTTGAAGAACTTGTTGCGGCAGCTGCTCCGCCTGAGGAGTGTAGCGCTGATGGTTTCTATACCGTTGGGTATGACGTTTCTGACCGTGGCTTTGTTCCAGAGGTGAAAGTCTGCCGAGCTACGAATGGTATCGCAGCAAATTATCTTGATGCATACATGCGACGTCGTGACCCGGAATGCATGGTCATTGCTGACGACCAGAACACGGACAAACCTACTTTTTCAAAACGATTTGGGCAGGAGTTCGATGGCCTTCGGAACGAAACTATCGAGTGGCTCAAAACACAACCCATCGGTTGCTTTTTCTTTAAGTCCGGTGTGCCAGACAAGCCACTCGACGCAGTCGCGATCTGTCCAGCCAATGCCGGATTTTTTGCTCTAGGATTGGCACTGCTACAAGGCATCACTCCTGTTCAGGAAGTACTGGATCAGGCTGACAGCTATTACCACGAAGCTGTTGTCTATGTCGCACCACCATTCAGACATACACACTTCGACGGCAAACAGGTAGTCGTTCACAATCGTCGCTTTGATGACAGCACGAGCCTTCACGAACTGTTCAGCTATAACCTATACCCGGGCCCTTCTGCGAAAAAGGGTGTCTATGGAATGCTGCTGACCATGGGTGAGCGAGCCGAAACACCGTGGACAACTGCTCATTGCTCAACCGTCCAAGTTGTGACTCCTTATGAGAATGTCACGACAATAATGCATGAAGGAGCAAGCGGTGGTGGCAAGAGCGAGATGCTCGAACACATGCACCGTGAAGCTGACGGTCAGCTCAAACTAGCAACCAACACCGTGACCCACGACTCCCGGTCTCTTGCTCTCCCTCGAGGCTGTGAACTGCACCCCGTCACTGATGACATGGCTTTGTGCCACCCAACGCTGAGGGGTGAAGAATCTCGGCCTGGCTCTCTTTCTCTTATGGATGCAGAAAGTGCCTGGTTTATCCGTGTGAATCACATTGAAGAGTACGGCGTCGATCCCCAGCTTGAAAAACTCACGATTTCTCCACCAGGGCCGCTGCTGTTCCTCAATCTGAAGGCCCAACCAAACGCCACCACACTCATTTGGGAGCACACCGAAGACGAGCCGGGAAAACGATGCCCGAACCCTCGAGTGGTCATGCCTCGCGAATACTGTCATGACGTTGTCGACAAACCTGTTTCTGTAGACATCAGAAGCTTTGGTGTGCGGTGCCCACCATGTACGAGAGAGAACCCAACGTACGGCATCATCGGACTATTCCATGTCCTTCCGCCGGCACTGGCGTGGCTGTGGAGGCTTGTCGCACCTCGTGGACATGGCAAC
>DONH01000231.1:0-419 GCA_003509235.1 Planctomycetaceae bacterium | reverse complement strand
CGCACCTCGTGGACATGGCAACCCATCGATTGTGGATGAAGGAGGCATGCAAAGTGAAGGCGTTGGATCCTACTGGCCCTTTGCAACTGGAAGACGAGTTGATCAGGCGAATATTCTCCTCAACCAGATTCGAGAGACTGCCAGCACACTTTTTGTTCTGATTCCAAACCAACATATTGGCTGCTGGAAAACAGGCTTTGCACCACAGTGGGTCGCGCGTGAATATCTTGCTCGACGAGGATCAGCCACCTTCCGTCCAGCCGAACTGAAGGCGGCAAGATGCTCGCTTCTTGGACACCACCGGGAGTCGATGCAGGTTGAAGGTCAGACAATCGGCACAATGTTTTTCGATGTCTCAAAACAACCAGAAGTTGGCACTGAAGCCTACGACAGAGGCGCGGACATTCTCCGTACATTCT
>DONH01000197.1:2896-4334 GCA_003509235.1 Planctomycetaceae bacterium | reverse complement strand
CAATAAGCATGCAGCACTTACCAAAGGCGTCTCCAAGAGCACCAGATATCTCTCGCATCAATTCGAGTTCAGTCCTTGTGATATAGTACTCATCCACTTCGCAGATTTGCTCAAAGAGCATGCTTCCGCGTTGATCGTAATGCAACTTCGCAGGAAGTGACTTCTCCTTTGTGGTGAGCCCTTCTAGTACTTCCTCAAGCAATGGTCGCTGCTGAGGAGCGAATTCAAGAAGTTGAAGTCCGTCTTGTACCGCTAATTGTTCATTTTCCAACTGACACTCAAAAATATTCTCGACGGACACGTATACCCCATTCCTTAGGCACGATTCGAGCAGCAAAACTAGCCACACACATCGCAAAAAACGTACAGTAGCATCTCCAGTTGGATCGGCTTCCTCCTCGAACCCTACAGCCCAGTTCGCAATTGATCAACTATTTTCCAAATATTATTGCTTTTTGCAGGGTAAAACTGCTGTATTCAACACATCACCAAAAACCCCCATATTGAAAACCCCTATTTTTATAAGGTTGGATCCGATGGATATCGTGCCAGTGCGCAGGCAATACCAAATCTCCCAAAAGTCTCTTCTGTACCGGTTTTATGGCACGTCCTGTGTAGTGGCACTTGTCTGCATGGTGATCATGGCGACGCGGGCTCATGCAGCGGAATCAGCTACTGGTGAAGTAAGCCCTAAATCATCCACAAGCCAACCACAAACACCACCTGCCAAGAAACAGTCTCCAGACAATTCAAAGAGCAATTCATCCTCCGCAACTATTGACGCTGCCAAAGTTCGTGAAGCGATCGATGCAGTTCGCACTGATAACTCACTCGCAGAAGAGTTGCGAGCTCGATGTCAGGAAGTCCTCACAACCACATTGAAAGACCTTGAAAGTAGAGTGGACGACCAACTAGAAATCGAGCAACTCGTCAAAGCAGCCAAATCTTCAGAGCAACGAAAAAAAACAGTCGAATCTACCGGTGACGCTCCAGTCAACATCTCACTTGGAGGCGTTACCCGGGATAGTAATGCCGCCAAAATTGAAGACCTTTTGCGAACACTGAATAAAGATCTTCTTGCAACCACAGTCGAAGCAAATCGGATTCAAAAGGAACTCAACGCCCGCCGCACAGAAACGAAAGCACTCCCTGTTCAAATAGCCGAGACTGAAGAGGAGCTGAATTCGTTAGTTACTCCTGAGGAAAATACTGATGCCAATCCTGTACTTACAACAGCACTAAAACAGGCAACAATCGCTAAGCGAGCAAAGCTTGTCACAGCCCTCGAACTTTCTCGACAGAAAATCCTGACATACGATGCTGAAGCCAGTGTCCTTCCCCTGGAGAAGGCAGCTCTTGACAAGCGCGCAGCAGCACTTTCAAAAGCTATCACCAACGTTAATGCCTGGGTCACACGCCGACATACAGACGACATTAA
>DONH01000197.1:0-2591 GCA_003509235.1 Planctomycetaceae bacterium | reverse complement strand
GACATACAGACGACATTAAAAACCAAATAGCGGAATACCGCGCATCAGTCGGCGAGACTGATTTTGATGACCAAAATAACTACGAGCACTTTTTTGCGTTACTTGATTTATGGCCACTGACCGTTGCGAGTGCAGAGTCATGGAATAGCCAGCTGCTCGCCCTCAAAGAGAAAGCAAATAGCCTACGAGATGACTTTCAAGAGACCGCATCGCTTGTGGATGCAGACAGAGCAACTGGATCAGGATTAAGTCGCACTGCTGGTTATCTGTTACGCAGAAAACATGTCATGCTCAATCGTGAACGGACGACGTTGGGCCAGTCATACCCGCAAGGGAATGCAGTGGACAACGCTCAAGATATTCTCGGCGACATCGATACCGAGCTTGATAGAGCAGAACAGAAACTGATTGCCACTCGGATGCCAGCAAAAAAGAAAGCACTCGAGGCGCGGAAGAAAATTCTGAGCGCAATGAGTCTCGACATCGACCGCTGCCTTGTTGATATTCTCATTCCATCTGGCGTGAACCTTGAAAAACTATCACGCATAATCGATGAATATCAGCATCTCATCGATACTAACCTTCTCTGGGTTCGTAGTGACAAACCAGTCCGACTCGCGGATGCAACCCGAGCACTGGCAGTCGTAAAACAGTTCGAAACACATCCGGTTGCACGGGTTTTCACCTCATTCTGGACGAATGTCAAGGCACGACCATACCTTGCAATTTCCTTTCTGCTAATCACCTTAGCAATCTCGCTTCCATACAGGTTCTTCATCCGTAGAATCACAGCGCTAAGCAGCTCAATCAGTGGCTCCAACGCAATGCGCCTATGGCCAACGATACAAGGAGTCTGCTACACCGTTCTTGCCGCTCTCCCTGTATGGCTTGCATTGACTGCCATCTCCTGGTTTCTTGGCCACTATGCTGAGCCAGATTCAACAGAATCATCGATTGCTGATGCAATTGGTGCAACCGCAATGGTTTTTCTTCCACTTGAAATCCTTCGACAACTCATACGCCCACACGGTATAGCAGCCGCACATTTCGGCTGGCCTGAACTAGTCATCAAGCCGCTCGGGCAGGCCGTCCGTCGCTTCGGATGGATAGGACTCACTCTTGTGTTCCTCACAACGTTTCTCCTTCTGGAACGGTATGTCCACCGTGAAGTTTCAGCACTAGCGCGTATTATGTTTACGATATTAATGATTTTTATAGCAAGCACGCTCTGGAAACTACTGGGGAAAAAAACAGGCGTTGTCGCGGGCCTTGAAGCAACTCAGCCGGACAGTCTCCTCGCTAAACTGACATGGATCTGGCGTCCACTCCTCATTGCAACGCCTATTTTCCTTGCCGGACTCAGTCTTTCGGGCTACGCCTACGCGGCTGGCCAGTTGACCATTTCGCTATATCAAACTATCTGGCTTGCCGTCGCTGCGTCCGTCCTGCAGGGCATCGCTGAGCGATGGCTTCTGGTCTCAAAAAGACGAATCGCGCTACGGCAACTGAAGGAACAGGTCGCGATCAAAGAACAGGCCGAGGCGTCGGGTGCCCAGGCTGAAATCCTTGATGTGAACCAGATGAAACTCTCTGCAATCGATCAACAAACCCATCGATTAATCAACGCATTTGTAATCGTTGTGCTGTTCTTTGGGCTTATTTGGATCTGGGGCCCAGTACTACCGGCTTTGTCATTCCTTGACTCCATCGTCCTCTGGCAGGAGACCGCACCAGATGGCACCGTTGTAAGCACCGTAGCATTGAGCAATGTTCTCATTGCTTTACCAACATTGTTAATCACATTCGTTCTTGTCCGGAATACCCCCGGACTCCTCGAGGCACTCATCCTTCAGCGGCTTCCTCTCGATAATGCTGCCCGATATGCAATGAACACACTCATCAGCTACATATTCGCTTTCTGTGGGGTGATCGTTGTAGCGGGGACTTTAGGGCTCCGCTGGAGTAGTGTTCAATGGCTTGCCGCTGGCCTGAGTGTTGGACTCGGCTTTGGTCTCCAAGAGGTTGTTGCTAATTTCGTTTGTGGATTAATCGTTCTTTTTGAACAACCAATTCGCGTTGGAGATGTTGTCACAATTGATACTGTTACGGGAGTCGTTTCCCGAATTCGAATGAGGGCGACAACGGTTACAACCTATGACAGGCAAGAATATGTGATTCCAAATAAAGATTTGATCACAGGTCGTGTTATTAATTGGACCCTGTCAGACTCTGTCAATCGATCCTTGGTCCGGGTTGGTGTCGCCTACGGCACGGATACACGACACGTCGGTGCTGTATTGAAAGAAATCTGCAACCAAACACCGCATATCCTGAAGGATCCTGCTCCTATTGTCACGTTCGATGAGTTTGGCGACTCCACGTTGAATTTTGCCGTGCGGTTCTATCTCGCGAGTTTAGATAATCGTTTTTCAACAATCAACGAAATCCACAATGCAATTGCTGAACGCTTTGCTAAAGAGAACATCGAAATCGCTTTTCCACAGATGGATATTCATATGAAAACTGAGCTACCTGATATTTCCCCGAACTAACACGCATCCAAGCAAACTCGCGCAGAGCGTGGCACCTCA
>DONH01000224.1 GCA_003509235.1 Planctomycetaceae bacterium | reverse complement strand
AAATAGGTCTTCTCGAACCGTAACTCAAGCATTTGTCTAATTCGAACTTTGCGTCTTCCCATCGGAACTGTATAGTGTACATGAATACACTATCAGCCGCTAGGTCGAATTATGTTGGATTCACAGCTTGAAGAATATCCCCAGCTTACTCGCAATGAACAGGTGTTTGATCAACTCAGGCTCGCAGCAATACCCGGCCTCGGGCCGATCCTCCGGCAGCGTCTAATCGGTCAATTTGGTTCAGCATCCAGAGTTTTACGAGAGAGTGTGGCCTCCCTTAAGGGCATCTCTGGGGTTGGCCACCATCTTGCGTCTGCAATTTCAACGAGCAGTACTCACGACAAAGCATCTCGTATTCTTGATGACTGTCAGCAGCATGATATTGATATCGTCTTGAATACGGACCCGGAATTCCCTGAACTCCTTTCTCAGATTCCTGATCCACCTGACATGCTCTTTGTTCGGGGAACATTCGAGCCCTGCGATAGTCTCGCAATCGCGGTTGTTGGTGCTCGCCACGCCACCAAAGCCGGGCAGCGAATCGCACACGCTTTTGCAGAGGGCCTTGCTCGCGCGGGCTTGACGATCGTTAGTGGCTTGGCGCGCGGGATTGATGCCGCTGCACATCGTGGAGCGATCAATGCGGGTGGAAGAACTATTGCGGTACTAGGGAGCGGCTTACGCAATATCTACCCACGTGAACATCATCAATTAGTTGAGGATGTCATTTGTCACGGCGCTGCAGTCAGTGAACTTCCTCCCTCAACGCCACCCCACGCAGCGGCTTTTCCACGACGGAACAGGATCGTATCAGGTCTTTCCCTAGGTACCATTGTAATCCAAGCCTCTCAACGTTCGGGTGCACTCATAACAGCACGACTAGCAGGGGAACAGGGACGTGATGTCTTTGCCCTTCCTGGACCCATCGAGTGCAGAGTGTCAGCAGGGTGTCATAGCCTTATTCGTGACGGCGTCACACTTGTGACATGTATTGATGAAATTCTTGATGAACTGGGACCATTCCATAAAAAAGTCCGAACTTCAAACGGGCGTGACATTCACAAACCAGCAGAGCTACAACTTGATGAATTTGAACAGAATGTATTAGCTGCGATTGATGCCACTTCTGATAAGACTGAAAAAACCACTATCGACGCGGTTGTTGAATACATGAACATTAAACCTTCTCGTATACTTGCAGCGTGTGCCGCCCTCGAAATTCGCAGGATAACTATCCGTTCACCAGGAAACATTATCGAGCGTCTTTAGCCCCGCGAGAGAAAAAGAACGTATACAGTGCTTGCAAAATAACCGGGCTCTTTCTCTTCGGTCATGGCTGACTCTACAATCAGTGGCATGGATACATCACTCTTTCATCGTGTCGAAGAAGTCTGCGGCCGCCTCCTTCAGCTACGAGACTCTCTTTGACTACGCTGGTCGAACTGAATCAGCAGTCAAACTTGAGGCTCAGATGTCTCAGGCTGATTTTTGGCATGACAGTGAAACTGCGCAGACAACTGTCGCTAAGCTGAAACAATTGAATTCCATTCTGAAGCCACTCGATGAATCGATCTCTGCCTCCAATGACCTCGAAGCACTCGTAGAGTTGGTCAAGGAAGACGATTCTTTAGAAAGCGAACTCTCGACTGAAGTTACTCGAGTCGAAGGCCTTGTTGATCAACTGGAATTAACTTCTCTGCTAAGTGGCCCACATGATTCTTGTGACGCACTTGTATCAATTCATGCTCGAGATGGCGGCACGGATGCAAATGACTGGGCCGAGATGATGCTGCGCATGTATTCGGCATGGGCTAACAAGAGAGAACTGAGTATAGAACTGCTCGACAGGCAAGACGATGACGTCGCTGGCATTCAGAATGCTACCATTGCAATACGAGGACCATGGGCATATGGATACCTTCGCGGCGAAATGGGCATTCACCGACTCGTACGGATCAGCCCATTTAATGCAGAAGGGAAACGACAGACCAGTTTTGCAGCCGTGGATGTGTCGCCCGAAATAAGTGATGACGATACTGACATAGAGATAAAAGATGAAGACATCCGAGAGGATGTTTTTCGAGCGAGTGGCGCCGGGGGACAACACGTCAATAAAACCTCAAGTGCTATCCGCTTGACCCACTTTCCAACTGGGATCGTGGTTCAATGCCAAAGTGAACGTAGTCAACACAAAAATAGAGCGACTGCCATTAAAATGCTTCGTTCACGACTTGCACGACTTGAAGAAGAAAAACGTGAAGCTGAGCAACTCGCTAAATACAAACTTCAGCCAAAGACTGGTTTTGGTTCTCAAATTCGAAATTACTTCCTTCACCCAGATCAACGAGTAAAGGATCAGCGAACAGGCCATTACGTAGGAAATTTTCAGAGCGTGCTGGATGGCAATTTAGATGGCTTTCTCGATGCCTACCTGCGATGGAAAGCATCCGATTCGGCTCCAGTCGCCGTTGATGACTGAGACTGCAACCTGACTGGACGTTTTCCTTCGAGCAGGATAAAGTCGATTAATCCACTACTCGTTTTCCATAGGATTCCCATGGCGGAAAAAGAACAAGCACTCGAAGTTGAAGGCGTTGTGACACAAGCATTGGCAAACACCCGATTTCGGGTGCAGATCGAAGGTGGGCACATCGTCAATGCTCATGTAGCCGGCAAAATGCGAAAGAACTTTATTCGGATCGTCCCTGGAGATAAAGTCAAAGTTGAACTTTCTCCGTACGACTTGACCAAAGGCCGTATAACGTTCCGTGAACGATAGGTGTGCAGTTATTGCTGCGACGTGTCTTTTGAAGAATCCGTGCTCGGCTGCTGCTCAAGCATTGGTGCTGTTGCATCAGGGAGTCGAGGGGGAAGAGTTTCCTCGGATACATTCTTATTCGATTTCTGTAATGAACTCGGCTTTGCTGTAGAATTTGCACCTGTGGCAGTACTCTCACTATCTTTCGGTGCCGTGCGCTCCGCGTACGGCTCATCTACCGAATCTGCTTTGCGCACTTCTTGCTTTAGCTTCTTCTTTTTTAAATCCTTTTTGTCCACTGAATCATCAGTCCCAGCTTGAAAATCAAAAAACTGTTTCAGATCTCCAAATGTTCGTAATGGTGCCTGCCCAGCCTTCATTTCATCAGTCAATGGTTTTTTTGTTTTCCGATCCGGGCGAGAAGTGTAGGTGCGTGGACCACGATCTTGTTTC
>DONH01000043.1:2161-4104 GCA_003509235.1 Planctomycetaceae bacterium | reverse complement strand
TTTGGCATCGCGTGGCGTCCGTTTTGCCCATTGCTACTCAACACCCATCTGTACACCGAGTCGTGTGCAGATCATGACTGGGCAGTATTCTTTTCGTAATTACACCCACTTTGGTTATCTCAATCCGAATGAAAAAACAATTGGGCATCTCATGCAGTCTGCTGGGTATCAAACAGCGATTGCAGGCAAGTGGCAGCTCAACGGCTTGTATAATAAACTCTCTGGTTGGGATGATAGGAATCGTCCACACAAGGCTGGGTTTCACGAATCGTATTTGTGGCAGGTCACCACAGGGAAGCAGTTGAAAGATGGTGGAGGTGAACGGTTCTGGAGCCCGCCTCTTGAGCGTAATGGAGTGATGGAGACTGTTGAAGATAATGCTGACAAGTACGGCCCAGATCTGTTGTGTGATTTTCTCTGTGACTTCATGGAGCGAAACAGGTCAAAGCCATTTTTTATCTATTACCCGATGGTGCTTGTGCATAATCCTTTTGTAAAAACACCAGACACCATTGGAGATGATCCAAGAACACAAGCTGCAAATAAGGCACCAAAAAATAAAAAGGAACAAAAAGAAAACTTTGTCGCCATGGTTGAATACATGGACAAGATTGTTGGGCGTCTGGTGACGAAGGTTCAATTAATAGGCCAGGAAGAGAATACGATCATTCTTTTCACCGCAGATAATGGTACCAATCGAGGCATTACATCACGTTGGAACGGTCAGGAAATCAAGGGTGGTAAAGGCGGTATGAAGGACATGGGAACTCATGTTCCACTGGTGGCATCTTGGCCGGGGAGGTCTCCGCGTACGGTAGTCGTTGATGATCTTGTGGACTTTACGGACATGTACCCCTCCTTTGCTGATGCAGCAGGTCTTTCACTTGGTGAGAGTGATCCTATTGATGGACGCAGTTTCCTGCCACAGCTGTTAGGACAGGGTGGACACCCGCGAGACTTTGTGTTCTTGCACTATCAGCCATACTGGAACGCACAGCCTGGTCAGTTTGCGAGAACGCAACAATATAAGTTGTATCGAGACGGAGGGTTTTTTGATGTACCGGAAGATTTTGAAGAATTAAATGATCTTCACACAGGCAGTTTGAGTGGTAGTGCTGTTAAAGCAAAACAAATGTTGACCAGTGTGCTCAATCAAGCACCCCCTGCCCCGACGGAACCCGGGAGCCGAACAACAGCGGACAGACCAACCTATGCAGATTGGCCCTATATTACAGACTAATTTGTACGTCGGTGGAATTCTCGTGTAATTTCTTGAGCCTAAGCGCATTATTATGGAGTATGAGCCATAAGGGTTTTTGTGGCTTACTGGGTATCGGTGTTCGAGAATCACATGTCTCAACCATATATTCGCTTCTTATGTTGCGCTGCCTTGCTCTTTAGTGGAGCCGGCCTGAGTGTCGCCGAGAGTCTCCCTGCGGTGACTGCTTTTCTTGAGACACACTGCATTGACTGCCATGGTACTAATGGAGAAGGTGACGTTGACCTTCAATTTCTTGCCAGCGGGCAGGAGCAATCGGCGGAATTGATTGAATTGGTGCATCATGTGATCAAACTTCATGAGATGCCACCGGAAGACATGGAGCAGCCAACGAAAGACAACCGCCAAAGGGTGGCGGATGAACTCTATGAGTTACTTGTTGAAAGAACACTACAGACTGAACCGCCACGAAGCCAATCTCTTCGTCGCATGAATCGATTTCAATATCACAATGCGGTGACTGATTTGTTTGATTTGCGACGTGTAGTCTTCTCACTTCCTGAGAGAGTTGCACGCGTGTATGCGGATTACTTTGATCCTGCAAAAGGCAGGCTACCGGACACTGTTGCAGTTGGAAATCGTCCGCTTGGTAAGTCGCAGCTTATCGAGCCAAGACTCGCGGGCGTAGCACCGTTCCCGCAGGATCTCAGAGCTGAACATGGGT
>DONH01000043.1:0-1864 GCA_003509235.1 Planctomycetaceae bacterium | reverse complement strand
CCGCAAGATCTCAGAGCTGAACATGGGTTTGATACGCAGGCTGACCATCTGTCGTTATCACCATTACTCATGGAGTCGTTTCTGTCTCTCGGGCAGTCGATTGTGCAGAGCAGAGATTTTACAAAAAAGAATGTTGGTATTTGGAGTGATTTTTTTGAAACTCCAAAAAAAGATTCAGGGCTTGAGAATAATGTTATAGAAGGTCGTCTGAGCAGGTTTTTAACAACGGCTTTCCGTAGGCCTGTTGAAACGGAAACATTGCGTCGGTATGTGTCATTCGTGACCGCAAAGCGAGCGGATGGCGTAACATTCGAAGATGCTATGAAAGCAGCAGCAGCTGCCGTGATAGCTTCACCTCGGTTTCTGTACATCTACAACGCTGATTCTCATGGTGAAGATGCAGAAGCACTTGATCCTTATTCATTTGCCTCACGCCTGTCATTTTTTCTCTGGGGAAGTATCCCCGATGAGGTGCTTCTTTCTGCTGCAGGATCTGGCCGGCTCGCAGATAAGGAGGGAATTCAGGAAGAAGTACAGAGAATGCTGAAAAGCAAAAAGCTGAAGAGATTTTGTGATGCCTTTCCTTTGCAGTGGCTACAGCTCGATCGAATGATCTCATCAACTCCTGATCCAGAGTTATTTCCTCAATTTTATTTCTCAAAATATCGTCTCAGCATGCACATGATGCTCGAGCCATTGTTGTTGTTTGAGGCGGTTCTTCTAGAAAACCTCCCCGTCACCCAATTCATTCATTCTGATTTCACCTACCGATCACAACAGCTAAACAAAGCGTATGCTGAACTCGGTCTTGAAGTTGTATCAGGAAAGCCCTCAGGGCCCGGTCGTCTTGCATTTCAGCGTACCTCAACAGAAGGTATGCGAAGTGGTGGTGTTATTACCAATGCAGCTGTTATGACCATGCTTTCGAACCCTGAGCGATCGCAGCCAATTTCACGTGGAGCGTGGCTCGCGTCGGCAATTTTTAATGATCCGCCAAAACCCCCACCGGCCGATGTCCCTCCCTTGCCGGAGGACGCTGGGATAGAAACAGAGACATTGACCTTACGTGAGAGGCTTGGTGTCCATCGAGAACGTGCAGATTGTCGTGGGTGCCATGAGCAGATCGACCCACTGGGGTTTGCACTTGAAAACTATGATGCTGTTGGGCGGTGGCGGTCGACATATGAAAATGGTCGTTCAGTGGATTCATCAGGAAAGCTTTTTCATCAGCATGAATTCACAAATATCACAGAGTTCAAGGAAGCAATTCTCAAAGAGGAAGTGATTTTCGTGAAGGCATTTGCAAAACACCTTCTTTCATTTGCACTGGGTCGTCAGTTGACGCCCTGGGATACCGTTGATATTGAAGATATTATCGCGACAACAGCGGGCGACGGGTATAAAATCCAGGGTATCATTGAGGGTGTCGTGATGAGTCCGGCGTTTAGGAGCCCATAATGCGAACAACGCGGAGAAGATTTTTACGAGGTGTTGGTGGCACCGCCCTTGGCCTTCCATGGCTGGAAGGTGTGGCGAAAGCGAGGGCCGTAGTCACATCGCCACTCCGAATGGTTCAGTTCTATGTGCCGATCGGAGTTGTTAGGAGAGGCTTTTTTCCAGGAGAGTCAGACCACATTATTCCAAAGGGAAATTTGGGTAATGTGATGAAGTCGCTTGGCGAGCAAGACCCAAATCAGTCAGTGAAGCCACTTGATGTACTGACGCCGACCATGCAACCACTCGAGAGTCTGAAGAATCAGATTTCACTTATTACTGGAATGGATAGGCAGTTCCAGAATGGTACCGATGTCCACGCTCAATGTGCATCGTGTTATTTAAGCAGTGCAAAGCCATTCGAAGTGAA
>DONH01000087.1 GCA_003509235.1 Planctomycetaceae bacterium | reverse complement strand
CATTACATGCCACTGGCAACAGACCCGCATCGCTTCGCTCCACAGCAATCCAAAACAACACCTGCCGACTGGGTTTGCGACGTTTCGTTTGTCGGCAACTCCATGCTCTCTGCTGTCAGCAACTCGTTAAAGGACGCTGTGCTGCCTCCGCAACTTCAGATGCAATACGAGAAAGTAGCGGCGGATTTTGGCAAATCGGGCGAACTGAATGTGGCGTCATTTCTGGCATCTGGTTACCCGGAATGGGATAAGGCTTTCAAGGAGATGGAGACAACAGGCAAACGACTGGCCCTGGAATCCCTTCTGACCTGGGAAGCCACCCGCCAATACAGGCTCAACTGCGTCAGCCAATTACTCGAATTCTGTCCACTGATTGTTGGTGACAACGGTTGGAAATCACAACTTCCTCAAACCCCGCGCTGGCGTCACCTCAGTGCAATCGACTACTACGAAGAGCTTCCTGCTTTTTATCAGCAGTCTTCAATCAACTTCAATTGCACCAGTCAGCAAATGAAAGGCGCCGTCAATCAGCGAGTATTCGACGTACCCGCGACCGGCTCCTTTTTGATAACGGATCACCGTGAGCAAATAGAAAATTTATTTGATATCGGAACGGAAGTCGTGGTGTACCGAAATCCAGAAGAAATTCCAGGCCTCATAAAAAAATATCTGTCAAACCCCACCGCACGCGCCGTAATCACCAGTGCAGCCCGACGCAGAATACTTGCCAAACACACTTATGAAGTTCGGTTGTCATCGATAATTGATATTATGCGCAAAACTTTTGCCTAAACCAAAAGTTCCAGCACACACCCCATTTTTCACCGTTTTCAACTCAAAATGCGCATGGCATTTTTTGTTGCTCCGCCTTATTTACCACCCAACATATCCTCCTAGATTTTCGTACAAAAAAAATCGTTCGCTGAACCTAAAGTTTTTCGCCAACCCGACGATGAGTAAGGCACAAGTGAGAGATTTTTTCCGGTAAACCTACAATCGGAACATTCAATCTCAGGCATGGAAGCCGAAACAATTTCAAGGAGGAAATTATGGCTCTGGTTATTAACAACAACTTAATGGCAATGAATGCATCCCGTAACCTCGGTAGCGCATTCGGTGATCTGGAAACCTCGACCCGTCGTCTGTCTTCGGGGCTTCGCATCACCCAGTCTTCTGATGACGCAGCAGGTCTTGCAATTCGCGAGCTCATGCGTGCTGACATCAGCTCCCTGAACCAGGGTATTCGTAACGCTAACGATGCTATCTCCCTCATCCAGACGGCAGATGGCGCCCTCGGCATTATCGATGAAAAGCTGATTCGTATGAAGGAACTGGCAATGCAGGCATCCACGGGTACCTACAACTCTGACCAGCGTCTGATCATCGACTCCGAGTATCAGGCCATGGCTTCGGAAATTACCCGTATCGCCAACTCCACCGACTTCAACGGCATTTACCTGCTTAATGGTAACCTTTCCGCCTCCACCCACAGCGGTGCTGGTCTCCAGTCCACTGGTAAGCTGAAGGTTCACTTTGGTGCAGGTAACGATTCTTCCGAGGATTACTACTACATCCAGATCAACGAATCCACTGCTTCCGCTCTGGGCGTCGGCCTTGCTAGTGGCACCGGTGCAGGTGCATCCATTTCCACCCAGCAGTTGGCACAGCAGTCCCTGGATGCGCTCACTGATGCGATCATTTCCAAGGATAAGATTCGTGCTAACCTTGGTGCTTTGCAGAACAGACTCGAGAACACCGTAACTGTTCTGGAAATCCAGGCTGAAAACATTCAGGCTGCGGAATCCCGTATTTCTGATGTCGACGTCGCAACCGAGATGACCGAGTTCGTCCGAAACCAGATCAAGACCCAGGCTGCAGTTTCCATGCTGTCGCAGGCTAACTCCCTGCCTCGTATGGCTCTGTCCCTTATCGGTTAATCTTGATCACGTAGCATCTGCTGCACTCTTTTGGCCGGGCTCCATTCATGGAGCTCGGCCCTTTGATTTCAGAAGGATATGGCACCAGCATCTGGCATTAGGTTTGCATGATTCTTGGCGACCCATTTTAAGGGGAAAAAACTTCCACGCAGGGATAAAGCCATGGCTGACGGAACATACACATCAGGAGCTATCAACTTTACCGGGTTAGGTAACGGCACAGACTTCAATCAGATTATCGATGGACTCGTCGATATTGAGATGAATCGTGTTCGCCGACTGGAGAATTGGCGTGCTTCATGGGAGCTGAAGAACGAACAGTTTCAGGCTCTCAATACCCAGATGCTTTCTCTCAAGACGACCCTTGAGGGATTCAATACTGTCAGTGAATTTTTATCAAAGGCCGTTTCGACAACGGACTCATCCATTCTGACGGCAACAGCCGACAGTAATGCGCAAGAGGCATCCCATACCATCGAAGTCGGGCAGCTCGCCACGAACGATGTACTCATCACGAGTTCCGGAGCAAGCTCTCTTGATGCCGCAATCTTCACGGCCAACTCTTCGTTTACCTTTTCCTATGGCGGCGAAAGCCATACCATAAGCAATATTTCTGCAGGCACCACGCTGCAAGGGTTCGTTAATATCATTAACAACCACGCTGACTCCCGAACCCACATTCGGGCCTCGACCATCTATGATGGTTCTTCCTACCATCTTCAGTTGAATGGAATGGATTTAGGTGCAGACAATCAGCTCGTCATATCCAACACCGGTAGCCTTATTTTCAATGCCTCGGATTTCAACGAGACCCAAA
>DONH01000497.1:2610-2838 GCA_003509235.1 Planctomycetaceae bacterium | reverse complement strand
GCCAATCTTGATCATTGAGATGACGAGTTTTGGGAACATACCGCTGCGTCCTAATGCGTAATTAAGTTCTTGTCCTTGCTGAACCAGGATGATTCCTTGTTGAAGTGTTCGCCGGGTTAATTCATTGGAGCTTGCTGAAATGCAGCGCTCTAATCCGTCAACAATTGGTATGCCTGAATTGACGAGAGTTGCGAGTGTGTCGCACATGCTCGCCATTTCGGATCGCAA
>DONH01000497.1:0-2303 GCA_003509235.1 Planctomycetaceae bacterium | reverse complement strand
CATGCTCGCCATTTCGGATCGCAAGATTAGGTCACCAAAAAGTGGGATTTTGAGAATTAGTTTATCGATAACAAGGCGGCCTTTGTATGTGCTGTAGTAGCGTTTAAATAATGCTACCAATGCAAATATGGTGGTGGGTGCGCCTATAGCAAAGCCAAGGGTTGTTATCGCTTTTGACAAATCCAGCATAAAGGACGTTAAGGCTGGTAATTCTGCTCCCATGTCTTCAAACATCACCTGAAAGCGTGGAACAATGAAGATCAACAAACCAAGACTCACCGTTGTAGCAAGCACCAGCACGATCATTGGATAAACCATCGCACCGATGATTTGCCCACGGATCTTTGCTCTTTCCTCTAGTAACTGTGCCACTCTGTCCAAGACTTGTTCAAGGATGCCGCCCGCTTCGCCGGCTTCGATGAGGCCGACAGCGAGAGGCTCAAATACTTTGGGATATTGCATCAAACTTAAAGACAGCTCCTCCCCCGCGCTTAGTCTTGCGGCAATGTGTTGAACGCAAGTGGCAAAGCGCTGATTGGTCATGTTTTCTGCAATGAGGAGCAAGCCTTGAGCAAGAGGAACACCGCTTTGTAAAATGACAGCTAGTTGTCTAAAAAAAACTAGTAAATCTTTTTGTGGTACTTTAAGTTTTCTGGGAGAAGGCTGGCTGTTGAAGAGATCATCGAAGATGCCACTATTGTTCTCCTGATTCCCTGTCGCTATACTGCTGATCCCAGAAGCTTGTTGGGCCGATTCTGGTTGAGCGCCATAGGTCGCCATCCTCAACTCGCCTCCGTCAGAAGTGCTTTTGGATTAGAAGCTTTACCCATCGCTTCTTGGCGAGAGATGGCTCCACTTTCAACAAGCTTCAGCAGACACTGTTCAAGGGTGTTCATACCTTCTTTGCTTCCTGTCTGTAATTGGGAATAAATTTGGCTCACTTTCCGCTCTCGTATTAAGTTGGCAATGGCGGGAGTGTTAACTAAAAGTTCATAGGCTAGAGAGCGTTTCCCACTCGTGTTTTTGCATAGGGTTTGGGACATGATTCCCAGGAGTGATGTCGATACCTGCAGGCGCGCCTGCTCTTGTTGATCACCAGGAAATACGTCTACGATTCGCTCAACTGTTTTGGCTGCAGACGAGGTGTGTAGGGTTCCGAGAACAAGATGACCTGTTTCTGCGGCCGTGATTGCGAGCTGGATAGTTTCTAAATCGCGCATTTCTCCGATGTAAATTACATCGGGATCTTCTCGTAGTGCTGCCTTGAGTGCCGAGGCAAATGATTGGGTGTCACGCTTAACTTCGCGCTGATGAATAATGGAGGTATTCGAATGTTGGAACTCGAATTCGATCGGATCTTCTATGGTGAGGATGTGACGTTTTTGTGTCTCTAGAATGCAGTTGATAAAAGCGGCCAGAGTGGTTGATTTGCCTGATCCGGTTGGACCTGTGCACAACACCAGGCCACGATGTTTCTGGGTGAGATCGATGAAGGGTTGAGGTAACCCTAAGTCTTGCCAGCGAGGTAAGTTATCCGGAAGGATTCGAAGAGTAAGGCAACGCTGTTCGTTGGCGACGTATGCGTTGATTCGAATACGTGAGAGACCTGGGAGGCCGATTGAGGTATCCAGGTCACCAGTTTTCTCAAATTGCTGAAGCTTCTCCTCCCCAACAATTTCAAGGAGTAGTTTGCTCATGTCATCCTTCTCTAGGACATTTTCTAAAATTCGAATGTCCGAGTTGATTCGAATGGCTATTGGCGAGCCTTCCTCGAGGTGGATGTCCGATGAGCCTGCCTGGATGGCAAATTCAACAATTTGGCGCGCCAGGCTCATGGTGACTGCCTACGTGTGTATCTAGTTTTCAGTATTACAGATTTTCTGCAACTCGGAAATGGTCGTGAGCTGTTCTCGAATGAGTTCAACTCCATAGCGTTTGAGTGTGAGCATCCCTGACTGGACTGCTTCTTGTTCAATTTCATGGGTTGATTTTTTTTGTTTGATCGATTCACGAATGCTGCTGTTAATGGTCATCAGTTCATAGGTGCCAACACGTCCCTTGTATCCGTTACCTCCGCATTTGGTGCATAGGGTGCCTTCTTGTTTGCGTTGCTGCTTTTCTTCAGCGCTCAGGTTGGTGGCAAAGCGAACTGGTGTGCCTGCTTGCAGACCTGTGAAATAGCTTTCTGCATCATTAATGGGTCTTTGCACGCTGCATTCCGGACAGACACGTCGTAAGAGTCGTTGTGCCAGCACACCGCGCAATGATGCATTGAGCTTGTAGCTCGGTACTTCCATATCCAT
>DONH01000326.1 GCA_003509235.1 Planctomycetaceae bacterium | reverse complement strand
TGCTGCATCTGCGTCAATCGCTGCTCGGAGACGCTGTCGAGCATCATTACCATCAGGACTTGAGATTACATCGGTTACCCAGTTATTAAAGGTGCTATCCATCTCCTGCACACCTGGATCAACAGAAACAGCCTGAGCTACCTCGTGATAATTCGGCTCGAGTCGCATATCCGGGCCAACTCGCTGATCCGGACCTGACCACCCTTTGATTTCATGGCACCCATAACAACCGTACTGCCGAATGAGGTGATAACCAGCAACAACTTTTGGCGCTGGAGGCTCCGGAAATCGCTCACTCGGCTCAAGATCTACAACCTCATGATGGCACTTCAAACAACTTGATTCTTCGAACCTTTCTGGCAACATCGGAAAGATCCAGTGATGATTATTGAACCAACCGTATTCATCATGCCAGACGTGGGACTGCTTCGGCGTGTTTGGTGAATGAGAGGACCACTTAAAACTTGTTGCGCTGCCCTGCCCTTGATGACAGATAGTACATCCAAAAGTCTGCATTGAATGAGGGCTTGAATCGCTCACAAAAAGATCGAGACGAGGATGCGTTGCATACGGTTGAGGGACGCCTCGCTGAACTTCTAAACGCAGAGGCTCGCCCCATGAGACATTTTCGAGCAAGGCAGAAACCGCCAACTCACGGACAGACGTTCGCCCACCACCAACGGCGGTTATTACATCTCCACTTTGGAGGCCAGCTATCGCGGCGGGAGACTCCGGCAAAACAACACTAATAGTCGGCGAGTCCTCACGAAATAGCCCTTGTTTTGCCAAAGAAAAGCCAAAAGCACTCTCCATTCGAAGAGACTCACTTTCAGGCTCATCCAGTACTGGCGGTTCATTCGGCGTCGGAAGCGAAATTTCAACAATTGTAGCTTCCGGGTAAGCCGGCTCCGACGGAGCGCCCTTTGCAGACTTTGCCATGCCTTGGTGGCATGTTGTGCATCGATCAAACCTGGCAACATCCCGAAAATTATTGTTAAGAGTTAACTTTGGAAGCCAGATCTGATCAACTCGTAATGGTCCGTTAAAGGCGTCGAGTACAGGCAACTCCAAGACCGTCTTACCTGCATTCGGCGCTCGATCTCTGAGCGTTTTTTGGAGCAACGTCAAAGACTGCCGATGGTCAGCGAGTTTTTTCGCCGCAGCTTTTTCTGTCGCAGTAATATTTTTTAATGCCTCGGCAAGCTCTTTCCGATGTGTGTTCGCTGCCTGAAAAGCAAGCGTTGCATCCGCTACTTTTTTCTTTTGTTCATCAGTAAGAGCTAGCAATTCTGTTTGCTTTGAAATATCTACTTCATTGGAAACTGCCAACTCGTAATCAGCCCGCCGCTTGTCAAGATTTGCCTTTTCTAACTTCAAACTTCCTGCAAGGTTATCCTCACGAAATTTAGAGCGATCAACTATGTCTTGTAGCCGCTGAAGCAAGTCGCCCCGAATCCGAAACCGGCTGTCCGAATCTTCTGCTTCCTTCAGAAGACTTACATCTTTTTTCACAAAGGCGGTCGCGTCTGCATCTTCTTTGACTGTTTCAGCCTGCCTGGCAAACTCACTGACCAGAGCCGGATCAAGATTTGCCCTTCGCACTTCAGCCAGCGAAGACTCCAATTCAATTGTTTTGGCCCGAAAAGCCAAAGAATCTTCTGAATCAACCTGTGCCGCCGCCGACCACGTTTCAAGTGCACGAAATTTTCTCTGATATATCTTCCATGGCCGATTGTGATCTGCCGAAAGCATGACGACAGTCGCAACCAATAACATCACTGCCAACACACAGAATGTGATGTGGAGGATGTGCATGTTTCGCCAAGTTTTTTCTGTAGCTGGCATTTATAAGCTCGCGAAGATTGGTCTATTTAATTAATCGCCTTGAGGTTGAAAAAGTCAAAAATTTAAAGAAAACTCCGGGATACTAATTATGTACTTCAAATTAACCGTCCAGCGGAGGATCATTTTGAGCGGAAGGGTTAACATCAACAGCATCAAATTCGACATAATCATGTATCTTATGAAGCCCATTCTGGCATAGAAACCACGGAAGATTGTGACAGCCATCAGGGGCGGAAGGGCAACTAGGTACGCGCCCATGATGAGCAGTCCCGGCGCCTCTCTAAGAAAAATAAATCCGATTTGAGAGAGGACTCCGGCGTCTTGCGGGGCTCGTGGAAGAGGCTGGTTAAGCCACTGAACCCAAAACATTTGAGGAAGATCAACGTTATTAAGAACTTCAACTTTATACGGAGTCCAGTACTCAAACGGACCAAAGAAATTCCAATTCGGCCCTCTCAGGAACGTGCCAAGAATGATCAAGGTGATCCATAACTCAAAAAAGCCAAACTGGTATACGAGATAGCTGAACTTCCGTTCCTCGATTGAGTAATAGCCATTACCCTTTTTATTGAAATCAAGATACGGCATCGCCATCAAGCCGAACACAACGAGACTGGGGAGGACAACACCAGCATACCAGGGATCGAAGTAAACCAGCATTTCTTGAAGACCAAGAAAATACCAAGGAGCTTTTGAAGGATTTGGTGTCTTCACGCTTGAAGCCGGCTCTTCAAGAGGCGCGGGAAGGAAGAGCGCCCAAACGAGAAGGAAGGCAGACACACCGACCATGCAAATCAATTCCGTGTACACCAAATCTGGCCAGACAAGCACTTTCTCGTCATTTTCTTTTTCAACAACAGGCAAACCCTGCTTAATTCGTTCGTCGTTGACTACTGCCTGCTTCGTTGCCACCCACGTAAAAAACGCCAAGAGATAAACAAGGCCAACAATCGGCACGTTGTCCGGCTTCATCACAATGGCTGCAAAGTTCTCATCTGCCATTGATAAACCTAGGAGGAGCAACGTCAAATTAAACACAGACCAAGCAGCCATAGGCTGAACAAAGAACTTGCGGAAAACAAAAAGGCACGTAAATAGTGCTGTTGTCCCAAGCGTGTACGCCACCGGGCCGGAGAGATAGTTCACAACCCCCCGAGCTGCAGCCGGCAAAACCGGCACCATCGATTTAGACCCAGATAAGGCCAGACTAGCCAAGATCATCATGATTCCGGCGAAAACAGACCAGACAAGCGCCCATCCTGGTGCATTCTTCTTCCGCCACAAAATGAGCGCGGCTATGCCATTCATAATTGCCAGGAAGACGTAGTAACCGCCTAAGAATCCGGCGACGTCGTTAAGGAAAAAACCACTTGAATGCATTTTGAACGATTACCTTCAGTCGTAACTCAATCTTATGCGGGAAACTCTTTGTCTTACCAACCACAACATCCTCTTAATTACAGAGGACCACTAATACCACCGTCTTTACGAACTCTCCAGAAATGAATTGCCATTAACAGTGCAGCTGCCAGCGGAATAGCAATGCAGTGCAGCACATAAAAACGATTTAGGGTTTCTTCACCAACAAATCGTGCACCAAGGAGACCAAACCGGGCATCAGATCCATCCGTGATCATGTCAATGCCACCAATGGTTAAGAGCTGCTGACCAGGTCCCTCATACCCAAGGATTGGCGTGGCACGAGCCATATTCGAACCAACGGTGATCGCCCAGATTGCCAACTGGTCCCATGGAAGCAAATATCCCGTAAAAGACAACAAGAGTGTCAGCAAGAGAAGAATGACCCCGATCACCCAGTTGAATTCTCGTGGAGGTTTATAGCTACCAGTTAAGAACACTCGATACATGTGTAGCCATGTTGTGATGACCATTGCGTGCGCACCCCACCTATGCAGTTCCCGGAGGATGCCGAGACTCGTAACGTCACGAAGCGCGAGGATGTCGTTATACGCCCACTCAAGCGTTGGACGGTAATAAAACATTAAAAGCACACCCGTTACCGTTTCTACAAGAAAGAGGAAAAAGGTGACTCCGCCCATACACCACGTAAAAGAAAGTGCAATCCCCTGCTTCTTAATCGAAACTGGGTGGAGGTGTAGGAAAAAGTTCGTCAGCATGACGACAATTCGGTTCCGACGATCTAACGGCATCGGATGACGAAAGATACTTTTCCAAATTTGTGAATTTCGGATTGTTTCACCAATGGCCATTGAGTGCAGCCCAGTTTATTAAGTTAAATGGTACTCGCCTTTGCGAGTTGTATTGTTATCACGCTGTTACGAACGAAGCCGGGTCATTCCATTGCCCAAGTTCCTCCTGAAACGATTTGCTTTTGTCGACCTCAAGTTGGCCGTCATCAGCAATTTTGATCGCATATCGTTCAAGGGGCCGCGGGGCGGGGCCTTCGAAATTGATCCCGTCTTTGTAAAACCCACTGCCATGACAAGGGCACTTGAACTTCTGTTCAGCCTCAAGCCAATTTGGGGTGCAACCAAGATGCGTGCATACAGTTTTAAGGGCGTATATCTGTTGGACGCCCTGAAAGTCTGCATTCACAACCCACACGCCGTATTGAGCGACAAATTTCGTTTCAACTACTCCGGCAGGAAACCCTTCCTTACTCCCAACTTTAAAGCTACTCGGCGGTTCTGCCAGCACATTTGGAAAAAAGTACCTCGCAAGCCCCATACCAAAAAGCCCACCGGTTGCTGAGAGTGCCGTGAACCCAACCGCCATAAATGAGCCAACGGTGTAAGCTAAAAAACCCCTTCGTTCTTCAGTTTTTGCACCTTTGTTTGGCTTAACTGTCTTTTCGCGAACTGGTCGTGGTGGGACAGGCCTTGGCGGGACCTTAGTGACTTTTTTTGCTACGGGCTTCGCGGTGGGTTTTGAAAGAGCAGGGGCTTCCGCTTTGCTGGTCGGACCTGGTTTTCTCTCGGACAGCGCTGCGGCCAGAATGCTCGCGGTGTCTCGCTGAACATTCTTTTTTGCCGTTCCAACGGGAGCCGATTTTGCTGCCAAAGATTTCTTGCTTGGGGCAGCTTTATTCGATGACTTTCTATCCACTGGAGAAGAAGGACTGGGGCTCAAGCCTGATCTGGCTGCTGCTAATTTCTCAGCGACAGACATCTTCTTACCATCGGCAGGCGGAGCTACAGTCGCGGCACTACTCGTTTCGGCACCACCTCTTGCCGCTCGCAACTTATCTGCGACAGACATCTTCTTACCATCGGCAGGCGGAGCTACAGCCGCGGCACTACTCGTTTCGGCACCACCTCTTGCCGCTCGCAACTTATCT
>DONH01000243.1 GCA_003509235.1 Planctomycetaceae bacterium | reverse complement strand
ATCCCGAAACAGAGCAGGTGCTTGGTGTCGGTATAGTAGGCTCTGGTGCGGGTGAACTTATCGCTGAAGGTGCCCTTGCTCTTGAGATGGGCTGCACTGCTCGAGACCTCTCAGAAACTATTCATCCACACCCCACGTTAGGGGAAACAGTGGCCTTTTCTGCCGAAAATTACTTCGGATTTGCGACCGAAATTTTCCGTCCGCGTACGGCTTCCACGGCACGCTAAAAGGATTCTGCGGTGTTTAGGTCTCTTGATCTCGAACTGGGTAGACCTTTACGCCGGCGGAAACCTTCGTGATAATGGGAAAAAATTATTCATGTTGGAGAAATCAATGGCCAGTTCCGAGTTGGATCAGTCCCACGGTGAATCTAATGGTGTCGGGGCGGTTAACGCCGGAATAGCTTCAGGAGGTGGAGCGTTACCTCGTGGAGTCCATACTCAGATGTCAATTGGGCAAGCCAGTGGTTCGGCGGGTGGCCAGCCAAAACATTCCGATGGTGTTTCAGTTGTAGATGTTGACCCAACGGAAACTCAGGAATGGCTTGATTCTCTTCGCTATGTGCTGGAGAGCAGGGGGGTCGATCGCGCTACTTATTTGCTGCATGCCATTGAGCAAGAGGCGTATCGCCTAGGTGTGCAGATTCCTTTTGTTGTGACCACTCCGTATATCAACACCATTCCAACTGATCGACAGCCAGCATTTCCCGGTAACCGTGAATTAGAGCGGCGAATCAAAAGTATTATTCGTTGGAACGCTATGGCAATGGTGGTTCGGGCAAATCGAGAGGACAAGAGTATTGGAGGTCATATTTCAACGTATGCCTCAGCAGCAACGCTCTACGAAGTTGCACTGAATCACTTCATTCGTGGTCGTAGCGATGACTATTCTGGTGATCAGGTGTATTTCCAGGGCCATGCTTCTCCGGGTATCTATTCGCGTGCTTTTCTTGAAGGTCGCCTTACTGAAAAACATCTTGAGAATTTCCGTCGTGAACTCGCAGAGGGAGGAGGGCTCTCGAGTTACCCTCACCCATGGTTGATGCCTAACTTCTGGGAATTCCCTACGGTTTCAATGGGGCTTGGCCCGATCATGGCGATCTATCAGGCTCGGTTTAACAAGTACCTCCAAGATCGTGGTATCAAGGACACGAGTCGTCAGCGGGTCTGGTGTTTTATTGGTGATGGTGAATGCGATGAACCGGAAACGCTTGGTGCGATTTCGCTCGCGTCCCGTGAGGGCCTCGATAACCTTGTTTTTGTTATTAATTGTAATCTACAGCGTTTGGACGGGCCTGTTCGCGGAAATGGGAAGATTATTCAAGAACTGGAAGGTGTTTTCCGTGGTGCTGGCTGGAACGTGATCAAAGTAATCTGGGGTGAGGAATGGGATGCACTTCTGGCAAAAGATGAGCAGGGACTCCTTCTCAAACGAATGAATGAAGTCGTTGATGGTCAGTACCAGAAATACGTTGTTATGCCCGGGAGTTACATCCGGGAGCACTTCTTTGGGGATGAGCCAGAACTTGCTGAGATGGTCTCTCACCTTTCTGATGAAAAGCTGAAAAAACTGCGGCGCGGAGGGCACGACCCTGAGAAGGTCTATGCAGCTTTTCACAAAGCAGTTCATGAGCGGGATATGCCCAATCGACCTACAGTTGTTATCGCAAAAACTATTAAGGGATACGGGCTTGGCGAGGTTGGTGAGGGACGAAATGTCACACATCAACAAAAAAAGTTGAACGAGGAAGAATTGCGAGCCTTCCGCTCACGGTTCGGCATACCAATTTCAGATGAAGAGGTTGCAAAAGCACCATTTTATAAGCCGGCAGAGGATTCGCCGGAAATGAAATATCTTAGAGAGCGTCGTGAGGCCCTTGGAGGGTATGTTCCAACTCGTCCTGAAAAGCCTCCACGTCTTAAAACTCCGAATCTTGAAGCGTATCGGCCATTCATTGAAAAGAGTGCTGGTCGTGAGGTGTCAACGACTACAGGTGCAGTGACGCTTATGGCCTCGCTCCTTAAAGATAAAACGGTCGGCAAGTACATAGTGCCGATTGTGCCTGACGAATCACGAACCTTTGGCATGGACCCTTTGTTTAAGCAGTGCGGTATCTATGCGCATACAGGGCAGCTTTATGAGCCGGTAGATTCGGATCAATTGTTGTACTATCGAGAGGCAAAAGACGGTCAGATTCTTGAAGAGGGGATCACTGAAGCGGGAAGCATGTCAAGTTTCGTTGCCGCCGGAACGAGCTATTCAAGCCATGGCGTCCCGATGATTCCTATGTTTATCTACTATTCGATGTTTGGTTTTCAGCGTATTGGTGATCTGATCTGGGCCGCATGCGACATGAGGGCCCGGGGTTTCATGTTCGGTGGAACAGCGGGTCGCACAACGCTAAACGGTGAGGGACTTCAGCACCAGGATGGTCATAGTCATCTGTTTGCAATGGCATACCCGACAGTTCGGGCCTATGACCCTGCTTATGTGTATGAGGTCGCCGTGATCATGCTTGAGGGTATGGATCGCATGTTTGCGAAGGGTGAAGACTGGATCTACTACGTCACGGTATACAACGAAAATTACGAAATGCCGTCGATGCCAGAAGGGTGTGAGGAAGGCATTCTGAAAGGAATGTATAAACTTCGAGATGTTTCAGCGAAAAAGCCAGTGTCTCAAATGCCCCATGTGAATCTTTTTGGATCGGGAGCGATCTTACGCGAAGTTTTGCGAGCGGCTGATATTCTAGCTACGTCGTGGGGCGTCAATA
>DONH01000379.1 GCA_003509235.1 Planctomycetaceae bacterium | reverse complement strand
GCCTTCTCTACGAAGATCGCGATGACTTTTCACAGGCCCAACAATGTTACCGAAGAATTCTTGATGGTCTCCCGCTCGATGCACCGGGCCGGGAAGAGGCTATCTCACGAGCGAAGCTTTTCCTCAAGGACTCTGCAGCATCTGGCGACACACAACTTGACGAGCAGGAACAGAAACAGCGTGACCGACTCGAACAGGTACTTACGCTTCCAGTCAGCGACTTTGAACTCTCCGTTCGCAGCCGCAACTGCTTGGCAAAGATGGGCATCCAAACCTTGGGAGATCTCACACAAACCAGTGAGGCAGATGTTTTAGCCAGCAAGAACTTTGGAGAAACCAGCCTTGTGGAAATCAAGGACATTTTGGCTTCGAAAGGCCTTGTTCTTGGACAATTCGCTGAACCATCTATGGCCTCAGAATCCTCACCAATATTCGATGAGCCAGTGGGCGAACAGACTGAAATTCATGGGCTGCCGATTACGGAACTCAACCTTTCAGTTCGAGCGAGAAAGTGCACAACAAAACTCGGGATTATGACCATTGGTGAATTGGTTCGCAGGACCGCTGAGGACCTTATGGAATGCAAAAACTTCGGAGTCACAAGCCTGAACGAAGTCCGTGAGAGACTCGTTGAAAGAGGCTTAAAGCTTCGCGGCGAATAGCCCATGCCCAAGAAGCGTCATATCTCCACCAGCGGCATGGCCGTGTTCAGCCAAATCTGTCTGATTTTTGCCTGCAGTTGCGCAAAATCTGCAATATTGCCCCCATTTTTGCCAAAAATTTGAGTCGTTTGTCTGGTTTCGATATCGTGAAATTAGGTATGCAACTTGCAAACCATTGGAACTGATTTCAACGCCGCCAGACCGAGGCCCCAAATAACTCACATGACAGCTGCGAGCCTTAAAGAAAAGCGTGTTCGTGATCTTGCGAGAATGGCCAAACAATCTGGTGTTCGCGGATGGCACGCCATGAGGAAGGATCAGCTCATCAACGCACTTGTCCAGCGAGCAACGTCAGCACAATCGCTTCATGGTTCCGATATCCAAGCTGAGGCCCCAAAACTCAAAGTAGCTCGCAACGATTCCTCCAAAGACGAAACAAAACCAACGACTCTCCAAAAAAAACAAAAATTTTCCAAAACGCAGAAACCTAGGGCAGTCCAAAAAAAAACAGCCCGTACGAACTCGAAGCAAGAATATCTGACTGTTGAGCGAGCAGCCGTAATAAAGCGAATCAAAGACACCCAAGCCCAGCAGGCTCGTGAGAAAAGCCTTGTCACCGATCCAGAGCCGAGTCAGAAGCGTAACCCGATCCGCAACCGTGCCGTCCTCATGGTTCGTGGACCTCACTGGCTTCATGCATTCTGGGAAATCACAACACACAGCGTCCAACGAGTAAAAGCCGCAATGGGGGCCGAATGGCATGCAGCGAAACCTGTCCTTCGGGTGCTTGAGGCTATTGGTGAGAAAGGTGAGACACCTACAGAGCGGATTTGCCGGGAAATCGAAATTCATGGCGGCGTGAAAAACTGGTTTATCGACGTACGTAAATCCATGGCTTGTCGGGTTGAAATTGGCTACAAGACGCGATGTGGTGATTTTCATAAGTTATGCCGGAGTAATCAGGTCTCTGCCGCACCCGTCAGTCGCGGAGACTCTCTCGACATTCACTGGAAAGACATTGAACCCGACGGTTCCAAAATCTTTTCGCTGAGTGGTGGTTACTCAACTGACAGTGACTCTGAAGAGGTAAGGGAACTCTTCCAAGAACGTTTACGGAGACCTCTTGGACCACCCAAAGCTAATTCCACGGCTCAGAGTGACGTTGACACCAACATTCCGAAAAAAGGCTTTCCGTTGGAGGTTGAAGCCGAGTTGTTGGTCTTTGGATCGACTGAACAAGGTGCCTATCTCTCCATTCAAGGAGAGCCCGTGGACGTTGCAAACGATGGAAGCTTTCGCATTCGCCTAGAAATGCCTAATCGGCGGCAGGTTATTCCGATCTATGGCCAATCAGCCTCTGGTCTCGAACAGCAGACTGTCGTGCTCGCTGTAGAGCGTAACACCAGACTGATGGAACCAATACCGACAAGTGAAGCGGACGCGGCCGAACGCTAAATCATTTCGTTTTCGTGTTGCGAAGCCACGAAAATTAATACACTTCTATCCTTTAATCCTGATACGAGTATGATGATAGAGTTGGAAGAATACGAAATTTCCCCACGCCGAGTGTGTGGGGCGGTAAGTTTTCTGCCATGCTCGTGTTGTGTCGAACCATGCCGGTGAGCTCTTAATGAGGCTCGTTGGGTGCCAAACATGGCTCCGGTCGCTTGCTGTGCCGAGACGATGGAATTGTTCCTCGTATTCGGATGCAAACCCCGGGTTGCTGAGGCACCCTCCTTTTAATTTGGCGAGCTCTCCGCATTCCGCGGCACCACGACATGAAGGTGGTCTTCTTATCGCCCCGTGCCCTCGCATGAGCGGCGGATTCTATTCATTTCTCTCAGAGACTGTTCCAGAGGACTCAACGTTGGTGTTCGATGGTCGTTCAAGAATACTTATACCAGCCGCGACTGTTGTCGTCACAAGCGCGGAGGCCCACCATACGCCGAGGCCGATCGCGACACGAAGACAGAATCGGCTGCCCGTCTGGTCACCCATGCCCGTCAGTAAGCCAGCAAGGCCAAGGACAAGGACTATCACAACCGGAAGGAACAGGCCCAACACAACAGACCATGTAAGTACACGATGCAAAATAGAAGACATGAATTGTCAAATCCTTGCGGCTTTACCCGATTCAATTGCCAACGCGGAACAAGTGATGATTTTTCTTGAAGAAACCGATCTTTAAGAATAGCAGTTGTGCGACCTCGAACGAATATCTTCCCGCTCTCGGACTCCTCTTCACCTAGTGAGATAATGCTTCACTTTTTTCCAGCGTCAACCCGCGAAAATTCTGTGTCAGGCGCTCGAAGCCGTTTGGCTTGTTTCTATACCGTTTTAG
>DONH01000020.1 GCA_003509235.1 Planctomycetaceae bacterium | reverse complement strand
AAACTGGTCGTGCGACGTATATGCCTCCGCCGGAAGCAGCTGAGGCAAATGAGTATCAGATGCAAAGGTCATGACGTAACAACCCCCTTACCCTCAAGCACAAGTGCTTCAAATCCTTCTGCTGACAGAAAGATTTCCCCCTTGAAATCCATCAACATAAAGTCAAATGTCGCCTTATCACCAACACGACCAGTTTTGACAATTCGCTGCACACATACCTCTCCGGGGAGTGGCTGTTTTAAGAAGCGAAGGCGTCGAATACCGTTTGGAATGGCAACAACGTTCTGCTCATCGATCCATTCAAGTAGACCACAACCAAAGAAACAGGCATCCAGTACCGCAGCGGAAAGGAGCCACCCCCGGTGATTTCGTTCACCAGCAACTTCCGACACCTGACCAGCCACAATACGCATCCAGCCAATACCATCAATTTTTCTGGCTCCAGTTAATCGACGGAATAATGAACCGTGATAGATCACTTCTTCACGTTCTGCTGGATATTCGATGTCGCTCCAATGAGTCGGCTGATCTTCATCACATACCATGCAATTATTCATTTGTTGATCGTCACTACAGACTATCTGGCCCTTGACATGCAGTCGATCTCGTTGAAGGACAACTCCTTGACGATTCCGAAAATCACTCAACAATTCCGCATTTAGTTCACCAGCACGCTTCCTTACCGACACACGAACAGGCTGCAACTGGTCATGTACGAATTTCAATCCTGAGACAATTTCAACATTGTCGAACCCATAAAAACGTCCCGATCCTTCACAAAGACAGGCGGCCTCAGCGAGCATCTCAAGTGAAATCACAAAAGGTAGCAACGGACGATCACGAAAACGGTGACCAACTAGAAATGGTTCTTTTGTCGGATCGAAAATCGCATGGACAGTTGCTTCTTGGCCGGTCACAAGATGATCAATCGAGTCAATAAGTGGATAGACTTCAGCAGGAGGTTGGGAGTTACCGGCAGTTGCAGATTGAGTTGTTGATACAGATGCAGCCCCCGATCCAGGATCACTTACTCGTGAAAAGAGTGAGTCGAGCCAACTCTGATAACTACCATCGGTGAATACAACCTGTGAATCAGGGAGACCTGCCACTAATTCATTCTCGAGATGACGCAGGCCTTGTTCAACTGACATCAGCGGCAATTTCATAATCTGGCGAGATGCAAAACTGGATGCTCGCATCATCATCCCCACCTGATCCCACGGATGCCAGTGCATGCCGACGGTTCGCAATCTCGGATGTAGTGCTCGCCACCAGGCCATCACGCCACACTGCATACTCGATGCCATGGCATAGTCAGCATTTCCGTTGGTACCAAAGCATCCCGCTATTGATCCGGAGGCGATGAAGTACTTTAAAGGATCAACACGCGTTGCATTGAGTAGGGAAAAGGTCGCATCGAGTTTGGCTTTGACAGTCTTTTCCAGTGACTTTCTCGACTTCTGCTCAAAACGTGAGCGGTCGAATGTCCCAGCCCCTTGAATGACGCCTTCAATAGGCCCGTCGGTTTTACGAACTTCCTGTAGCAGTTGTTCTATGGCCTGTGAGTCAGATGCATCACAGCAGTGATAGGACACGGACAGACCAGCCTTCTTGAATCTACGAAGAGTTGATTCGATTTCAATGCTTCGCTCAATTGGCTCCCAACATTTCGCTGGAGACTGTCCGTTTGACAAAGCCTGCCTGGCTATTGTCTTTTTGAGTGATTCTTTTTGATCTGCAGTCCATTCATTCTCTTGAAAAAGATCCTCGCGGAGCTGTGTCGTCCCAACAAGATGCATGCGGACACCGAACCGTTCCGCAAGATGAAACGCCTGCCTCGATGTAATTCCCCGGCCTCCACCAATGGCCACCCATGCTGCCCCACGCTGTGGGCCAGCACCTGACGGCTGATCAGAAACTTCGCACGCTTCGATCTTAAGTACTCGCCGATTACCAAAAACATCAAAACCAACGTCTCCAGCAAGCGGATTACTTGCTTCCTGCAAAAAGACATCTGCAGATTTATGTGGAGACATTGACGCTGCGGTATCAACAACTGCAACTTGCAACCCAGACCAGTTCTTCGAAGCTGCTTCGATACGCATTGACCGCAACAGCCCAGCAACTGCAAACCCTTCTGGCATTCTTGGACACTCCTTCGTACCAAAGTCACCCCCGAGAGACACCCAGGCTGCAGCCGAACAGGATGTTTGTTTTTTTGCATGGAAACCGAACCAGCGTTGAGCAAGAAGAAACAGCTTCAGGACACCCCGATCACGTCGATCAGCCCATGCGTTTAGACGACGAATATCGCTTCCCTCGTATTCACGACCTGTAAGCAGAAGAAGATCTTTTGCTCGCCCATCTTCCAGAAGCGAGTTGATCTTTACCAGAATTTGGTCTGTATTGCCTTGTGTCGATAGCTGATCAACCTGCACGCCCGACTCTCGAAGAGAACGGACAACAATATCAGCTTCGTCACACTCTCCAACAACCAGAACTGGACCAGATAAAGAATGTGTTCCCGTAGATACCCGAGGTGCATCATCCATGTGCAGAACATGCCTACGAACTGCAGTCGACCCACTTTCATTAGGTGAAAGCACGACTGAACTATCAGCAGGAGTTGACTGAGTTGAAACGGTGCGAGCCGTGCTTGAATTCTCAGGCACCCATAACGGATCTGGATGCCTCAGTTTGAAATATCTCCAGTCGGTGATAACAACTTCTGGCTCTGGGCACCCTGCTTGCATTTCTCGAAGCAAGTGTTCCACCCCTTCCGCTGGTGGCATAAACCGAAGCTTAAGAAGGGACTTGGAAAACTTCGACTCTGGACGAACTGCCATACCAACGTCGTCCCAAGAATGCCAAGCAATAACGACAGACGCAACTTCAGGGCGACGGTGTCGGTACCAGCGAACAAGTTTCGCGACACCTTCATTCGCCATGCAGTAGTCTGTTTGCCCTACAGCACCAAATCGACCACTAATTGACCCGAAGACAACGAAGTTACGCAAAGCATCAGACTTCGTGAGCTCCATAAGATTAAGTGCCCCATCAAGCTTTGCCCGGACAGTCCTTCGGACAAGATCTGGTTTCTTTTTTGAAAAACGCGATGCTTTTTCGAAACCGGCCCCATGAATCACACCAACAATTGGTCCAGATTTTTGTCGTATCTGATCCAAGAGAACAGATAAAGCCTCACGATCTCCCACATCACATGCGTGGTAGGTGGCATCAATGCCCTCTACTTTTAATGAATTCAGTGTCGCATCAATCTCGATTGCTTTCTCAATGCGTCCCCACGCATCTGCGGGCAACTCTTTCTTGGCCAGCGCTTCTCGCATCACACTCTCACGCAGTTTTCTTAGCGCGTCGGCATCAAGATTTCTCCATTCATCCCGAACAGCAGGTACCGGACTCGAACCAACCAAATGAAGTACCGTATTTGGATACCGACCAATGCCTCGTGCAACTTGAGCAGTCACACCCCGAGCTCCTCCTGTAATAACCCAGCATCCCCTCACGTCAGGCTCTGCCAAATTTTCAGCAAGCGGATTGTTGGTGGGACGTACTGCAAAACGCTCGCGATTGCTGTAAACAATCTCCGGGTTTTCTGTTGCACTACAGGCTTCATCTATTAAGGATCTAGCAACCGTATCGCAGTCATCTGTGTTGTCATAATCAACCACAACAGCGTGAAAACCTTTTTGACGCTGGTCCCGCGACTCTGTGTGTATTCCTTTCACCAGGCCGACCAAGCCACCCATCGACGGACGGTTGACGCCGTCTTCGAGCCCGCCGGGAGTACCCAACTGGGTCGCGACGACAAGCGTAGCTCGAGAAAGCGTTTGAGATTTTTCCTGACGGGCAAACCATTGCTGAATAAGTTCGTACCGAGCAACCAATGTATCTCTGCAACCGCCCCACTGATGTGATTCATCAGAAAGTTGTTCATCGTCAAATGAATCGAGCATAAATAGATGCGACACATCGAGGGTCTCATCTTTCAAGAGAGCAGACACTGCGTCCAATGCAGCATCAGCTGCCCGCACGACATGAAGTCCTTGCAGTTGCAACAGATGGGCGACGGCAGCAGCAACCTCGCTTTGCCCAACAACAATTGCCCCTCCATCTAGCGACCGATTCTTTTTTTCTCTCAGCCATGGAACAAGATGAACAGAGAACCGAGTGCAGATTCGATCCGATGCGTCTACAGGCGACTGATTATTTCTTGCTGTTGCTAATCTTACATAGTCTTCAACCGAGACAATGGTATTTCTACCACAATCATTTTCTGCATGAAGTCGAACAGCGGGCGTGTCCTCTAT
>DONH01000016.1 GCA_003509235.1 Planctomycetaceae bacterium | reverse complement strand
TGGCAAGCCTTGCCGACGGAATCAGCGATTGGGCCTTATGAGGAGATTCAGGTGCCGCCCGGGCTCAGCCCTGTCCTCGATGTGGGTGGCGTTACAGTTCGTATGAAACCTCGAACACACGCCATTTTTAAACTCGATAGTCTTCAGAAACCACGGATCGAACTTTTATCTGGAAGTATTGTGATTCGGTCTGCAGATGACACAGCTCAAATAGGTATCGCTGCTGGTGGTCTCAATGGGATTATTTTGTCAGGTCTCATGGGGAGTGTTGCGATTGATGTTTCTAAAAGCCCTCCTGATGTATTGGCAGCAAGGCAAACTCGGCAGAGTCAGATTGCCAGAGTATGTGCCTTGGAAAAGCCGGTTGAGTGGAAGCAGACGCAGCCAGGAGGGCTTCCTGTAGCAAGACCACTTCGTGGAATTTCAGATGTATTCCAATTGTCTCCTCGAGAGATTCTTGAATGGTCTGAAGTGAATCCACTGGAGGCAAGTCTTTATACCGTGGACTCTCTCCCAACGTGGGCGGTGTCGTCGCGACCACTTTCCAGACTGAAGAAGTCGGCAAGTGAGTCACTTGCTGAAGCAATCACACGTCCTGAACCGTTACTGAAATCACTTATCGAGTTGTCTGATGATTCTCGAATTGAGAACCGTATGATTGCCGTGGAAACACTTGCACTTCTTGGTTGGTACGATCAACTTGTGGAGTTGTTGGCTTCGGCACCGCGACCTGGTCCAGGGCCATCCGCTGAAATGTGGAAGCAACTTGAGGGACAATCAGTTCCTCCTGCCTTTGCAGATGTTTCGCAGGCGTTCGCATTAAAAAAGTCACTGCGGGATCATGTCCGTCCAGAGCAGGGAGAAATTCTTGTAGGTCTTGCTGCACGTTCACTCCTTTCAGATGCACAGGAGGCAAGGACGCCAAAACTCATTAGCTTGCTCAAGGACGAAAATATTATCTTTCGCAGATATGCAATTCAGTGGTTGCGAGAACTCTACGAAGAGTCGCCATCGGATATGGCAAAATATCGTGCGGACTGGAGTGAAGAACAATTGGTGGAGGGTGCTGATTTTTGGCGAAAGAGGTACGACCAAGGGCTTCTCAGGCCGCGGACTCCTTGACATCTCAAAGGCTGACGTTGGCTGGATTCCTCTTTTCAACCCGAGAAACAGCATACGTTTGTTCCCCTTCGTCAGCTTGTTTATGATCATATAGTTATTACGAAAAGAATTTCGGCAAAATCAGACTGTGTATAACTTGGTATCTTCTAATTCGATCGGATGACAAGTGGGAAATCTCGGCTTGTCGAAGCGTTAGCCTGCATCGGCCTTAGCTGTTGCAGAGTTAGTTTGGCCAACATGTTCTGGTGGGCCTGCGAGCTTTGTTCGTAATGGTTTGGGTGCTGGTCAGAAAGGATTGATACATGCAGATAAACGTTTCCGCTCGACACGGGCATCTTAGCGCTGCTTCGCAGTCTAAAATTGCTGCAAAGGTATCACGCCTAAAAAGATATTTTGATCGTATTACCGCGTTGGATGTGACTGTGGATCTCGCTAATACGTCCCTTCCAGCTGTCGAAATTATTGCGTCAGCGGAGCAGTTTCATGATCTTGTTAGTCATGAAACTGCGCCCAATCTCTGGCGGAGTATCGATGGCGCAGTTCAAAAACTTGAGCAGCAATTACGGAAGCATAAGGAAAAAGTACGAGATCATAAAAATGTCGAGACAGTCCGAAGAAGTTAATCTCATCAGAGTAGATACAAAACAACTATGAAATTTTCAGATTTTGTTTCAGTTGAGGCCATTCGTCCAAGTGTGGTTGCAAACTCGAAAGAGGGCGTCATCCGCGAGATGACGCAGTCGCTTGTTGATGCGGAGAAGATTGCTGTAAGTGAAATGGACAGCATCGTGAAGGCTATTATGAAGCGAGAAGACCTTGGAAGTACAGGCATAGGGCGTGGAGTCGCGGTGCCGCACACGAAACACCCAAGTGTTAGTCGCCTTGTTGGGACGGTTGCAATTAGTGAACAAGGCGTTGATTTTGAAAGCCTGGACGGAGAGCCTGTGCAGCTGTTTTTTCTCCTTGTCTCACCCCCAGATCGACCTGGAGATCACTTGCGAGCCTTGGAGAATATTTCAAGACAGTTGCGAGACGATGCTTTCTGTAAAACATTAAAACAGGCGGGTGGGCCTCAAGAAGTCTGGCGACTCCTCGAGGACGCTGACGCTCAAAGTATCGCTTCGTAGTTTTCGGAGAGTAAGGGGATTAAGTCACTAGGTGGCTATAAAGCTGATGGCAATAGATCAAAACCAGAATTCGATGCACGAGACCCATTCGCGCGAAGTCGTCGTGGCGAATGAGCAGGGGCTGCATGCCCGGCCAGCTGATCTAGTGGCGAGAGAAGCACAGCGTTGGGAATCACGTATTGAGTTTGTCGGAAAAGCTCAGCGGGTCGATGGGAAAAGTATTCTCGACCTTTTGACTCTTGCTGCTGAAGAAGGCACCCACCTAGTTGTGGAAGCAACTGGTCCAGATGCCTCTGAGGCACTTGATGCCATAGGAAGCCTCTTCGAACAGAGATTTTCTCCAAATGAAGAAAACACAAGAAAACACAAGAATAAAACGAAACAGGAAAAAAAGATTTCCAGCGATTCGGCTGGGATAAATACGGCAGCCCGCGAGGGTGCCACCGGAAGGAATACAAACAGTTGACCAGATGTCGGCATTCGCAGGCTTCTTGTCGTACATGGTTTTTATTTACCTGCGGGTAGGTAGACACTGACAAAAATAAACAACAAAAGGAGACGCGCGACGCGAGGCGCCCGGAACGTAGGATGTTGATCATTGGCTAAAGCGAAAGTTGTCGCTAGCCGATCTCCCTGCAAAACGGATGTCGCCTTGATCGCCGGCGCCCATGCTAAAACTACAAGGTATTGCGGTCTCGTCGGGTGTGACAATCGGCGAGGCACTTGTTCTCGACAGCGAAGGCTTTCGGATTCCGAGGCGTTTCGTGGCACGAAGTGCTGTTGATACAGAACTTCAGCGGCTGTCGAATGCGATTGCTGAATCAACGGCTGAAATCAAGAAGAACCGTGATGCAGTTCGTGGGGAACTTGGTGAGCAGTATGCCGCGATTTTCGACGCCCATCTTGCAATGCTTAATGATCAACGGCTGCAAGAAGAGTTGACAAGTGCAGTACGAGAACGCAATTGGTGGCCAGAATATGCGGTGAGCCGAACGCTTCGGCGATATGCTAAGGTTTTTCAGAACCTTGATAATCATATCGCACAGCGGGCACACGATATCTATGACATTGAAAAGAGTCTTCTGCGAAATCTCCTAGGGCAACGCAGAGAGACACTTGCGGCGATTTCGGAGCCAGTTGTGATACTGGCCCATAATCTGACGCCGAGTGAAACAGCAAATCTGGATCGACGTTTTGTAAAAGGTTTTGCAACAGAACTTGGTGGGCCAGGGAGCCATACGGCGATTGTTGCAGAAGGGCTCGAGATACCCGCCGTTGTTGGAATCGGTCCTTTCTTGGCAGATGTTTCCGGTGGTGAGCCGGTCATTCTTGATGGCAATCAAGGCGTAGTCATTCTTCAGCCAGATGAAGAAACCATAGCCCGATACAGGCTTGAAGCTGAAGTTGCGGAAACAGTCGCTGCGTCCCTTGGGCAGTTGCGAGACTTACCGGCAGAGACGACCGATGGTGTGAGAGTACAAATTCGAGGAAATATTGAGTTTCCTGAAGAAGTTGAACAGTGCATGCGACGAGGTAGTGATGGCATCGGGCTTTATCGTACCGAATTTCTCTATCTCACAAGTCAGCACGAGCCAAGTGAAGAAGACCATTATCGTGCGTACCGCAAGGTCATCGACGCAATCGACGGGAAGCCGATGGTGGTCCGGACGTTGGATTTAGGGTCCGACAAGATGCTCACCGAGAAAAGTCCGGAGGAGGAGCGAAATCCATGCTTGGGCCTGCGCAGTATTCGCCTTTCCTTGCGGCAGTTGCCGATGTTTCGTACTCAGTTGCGTGCCATTCTTCGAGCGAGTGCACACGGTGATGTCCGAGTGATGTTTCCATTGGTCTCGACAATCCTTGAGTTGCGTCAGGCACGATTGGTTTTGGCTGATGTGATGGAGGATCTTGCTGAGCATGATATTGATTTCAATCCAAAACTGAAAATTGGAATAATGGTTGAGACACCTGCTGCCGCAATGATGCTCGATGCATTCATTGAGGAGGTGGACTTTGTCTCTGTTGGAACAAACGACCTCATCCAGTACACGCTGGCTGTTGATCGTGGAAATAAGGATGTAGCAGATCTCTATAGTGCGTGTGATCCAGCAGTTATCAGATTATTAAAGAGATCTCTTGATATCGCGGACGATGCTGGAGTGTCGGCAAGTGTCTGTGGTCAGATGAGTGGAAGTGTCATGTACACCCAGTTATTGCTTGGCCTTGGGCTTCGCGAACTGAGTGTGCCTGCTGCAGCCATACCAGAAATTAAACAGGCGGTTCGAAGCGTATCGATCGCCGATTGTCAGGCTGTTGCAAAACGGGTGCTTGAAATGAACAGCGCTCGTGACGTAAAAGCCTTTTTGCGTGATCAAAAACGACGGCTTCTAGCGGAGACTGTCGCGTGATGCATGTGCTGCCCCAAGGGTGGCGGATCAATAGAAAGAAAGAACTATTATGAAGCAGGAAATGCTGATTAATGTGACGCAGGCTGAAGAATGCCGCATCGCAATTATTGAGGAGGGTGTACTGGAGGAACTTTATGTTGAACGAACAAGCCAGGAAAACCTTGTTGGCAATATCTATAAAGGACGAGTTGTTAACATAGAGCCGTCCATTCAGGCCGCCTTTGTTGATTTCGGTGTTGGGCGGAATGGATTTCTCCATATCAGTGATATTGAACCGCAGTACTATCGTCAGGGTGGTCTTGACCCAGACAAAGCTTTTGAATTGACCGATCCGGCAAAAGCTCCTTCCGAAGGATCAAATAACGGAGGAAGGCCTTCAGATCGACGTCGAAAGCCGCGAA
>DONH01000261.1 GCA_003509235.1 Planctomycetaceae bacterium | reverse complement strand
TGGAGGTCAGACCCAGGGTATCAACACGACGATTAAATAGGACAGCGAGCGTATTTTCATATTCGCGGTTCGACAATCTCCGCATCACCGTACGCCCACCCGTGGAATCAAATCTCTGCCTCGCATCAACGATCCCGCTGCGCAAGTGTTTCAAAGCATCCAGTCGCTCCCGTTTCGCCGGTTGAGTTGCATCGGACGGTGGCATCAAATTGAGCGTCAGCTGGTCAATGATCTCATCGGCACTGATGAGCTGATCAATGGTGGTTAACGGCAACTTGAAAGCCGCAAAGTCACGCTCACCTTCTTGTGCATCTACCCCATGGCAATCGGAACAATAATTATTGATAAACTTTCTTACCTGCGTATGCCCGGTGGATCCATCGCTTCCGACAACCATCCCCATTCCCGTAAAGTACAAAGCGAGGATCGCCAGAATTGTCACCATGCGACGATTCAACAGACTCGATAAAAATGGCCCACGTAAGCTCATCAATTTCATAGTCAAGAAAAAGCACCCGTGCTTGTCCCAAAAGATTCTGTTTCTACGCCACTACGCTGGGCAATGTCGACAAACAAATTGCACAACGGAACCTTCTGAATACCTCTGGACGCGACCTGCCTGTACTCTCCTGAATCGTATCCACCACCGGCCAATACGATGGGCAAATCCGTGTTCGTATGTGAGCTTGCGTTCCCCATTCCACTTCCAAATAACACGGCAGTTGAATCGAGAATTGATCCCGCCTCAGTCTCTAAATCAGACAGTCTCTTTAAAAATTTTGAGAACTGATCCAATTGATATGTTTCCAACTTAAGCAAATTTGCGACCACCTCTTCGTCGTTTCCGTGGTGCGACATGCTATGATACGACCTATCGATCCCAAGATTCTGCGGTAGAAAACTACCGCCAATTTCGAGTGTCGCCACTCGAGTGGAATCGGTCTGCAACGCGAGCGCAATCAACTCGTAAAGCATGGGCAGGTCGTCAACGGTATTGGTGTTTGCCGGCCTTTTGAATGGCGCATCCGGTTTTGGTTGATCGGTCCACTGTTTGCGCTTTGTGATTTTTTTCTCTACGTCGCGTATTGAGCTGAAGTACTCATCGAGTTTTTCCCGGTCCTCCGTGTTAATTCGCCTAGCCAAATCACCGGCTTCCTCAAGCACCGAATCGAGGATTGAAGCCTGTAGTTCCGTCTCACGGACCTTTCGTTTTCTTTCTGATTCAGTCTCGGTGACAAACAGCTTATCAAAAAGTTCGGCGGGCCCCGTGATAGGAGGCACACGTACGCCTGATCTGGTCCATGACAACTGACACCCCCCGTGAATGCCACCTTCAGAACCAACCGTGAGGGAGGGGAAACGTGTTTCACCACCAAGAGAATCAGCAAGGAACTGATCAAGTGTCACATTGCCATCATTGCGATTCTTGGATTCGTGATGGAGAACGCCCGACAGGAAGGTGTGCACTGCAAAATGTCCGCCTCGAATCCCGTGGTCTAAACCTCGGTAGACCGTGAGTTTCTTTCGATGCTCATGTAACGGCTTGAGGAGCGTCGTCTGCTCATAACCTTTCCCTGTTGTCTCCGGGAAGAAATGGTTTTGTTGAAACCCAAGGAGATTGCCGACAGCTACAAACCGCCTCGGCTGGGAAGTTGCCGGTCCATGATCGCGTTGCGTCTTCACCTCGGCTGAGGCAAGAGACGCCAACGATGGTAGCAACAAGGGGCCGGTAAGTGATTGCAGTACGAACCGCCGTCGTTTTAGATTTGTTGTTTTGCTCATATTTCTATTTTAGCCTGTAAATAATGGACAGTCCAAACGCCAAGACATGCTCGCACCAAACGCAAGAACGGCTGATAAGTGCATGATCGCGTTGGCCTGTTATTTCGCCAAAAGGGCGAAGGATTTAAACCTCGTCAATGGGATTCACCAAAATCGATCAGCAAACGAATACAAGCCTTACGGCAGGATTCGCACCTACTATGTCACTATTTATTCGGTAGTAGATGGTGGTCATCATTAGGCAGCACAGGGCCTTCGCCTCCATGACGGGGCCTTAACCGCACCATGGCATGCTTCCTTGATTTATTCTTCATTAAAACCTTGCTCGAGTGATACAGAGCCGTCGCAGGATCCGCCGCTCACACAAACCGTTCAGGGACCTCTATTGGCATGTCAGGACTACAATTGGTTATTCTAACGGTCACCCTGTTTGGAGACCTCATATGTTTCGATCCTTGGTCTTTTTTCTTTCTATCGTTCTAGGATCCTGCCTCAATTTTTGTTTTGCAGGAGAGATATCAAAACGGCCGAATGTACTTTTCATCGTCTCCGATGATCTTAATACACTTCTCGGTTGTTATGGCGATCCGTTGGCTCAAACACCCAATATCGATCGTATTGCATCGCGAGGAGTACGGTTTGAACGAGCCTATTGCACTTTTCCATTATGCGGTCCAAGCCGAAATTCATTTCTTACTGGTCTCTATCCAAACTCAACAGGCATCCTTGCCAATGCGCAAATATTTAGACAATCCATTCCACAACAGGTGAGTATGCCACAGGCCTTCCGCCAAGCGGGATACTTTGTGACACGTATCGGCAAGCTTTTTCATTACCATGTACCAAAGTCTGTTGGGACCGACGGCCATGATGATGCCGCTTCTTGGGAAGTAGAACTAAACCCTGTGGGAGTTGACAGACTTGAAGAGGAACCACATATTTTTTCAATCCGTCCCGGTCAATTTGGTGGCACGCTTTCGTGGTATGCCTCACCACAACCAGATGCCGAACACACCGATGGCATGCTGGCACGCGATGCTGCGTGGATCTTGGAGCGTTGTGGGAACGATCGCAGCCGACCCTTTTTTCTGGCCATCGGTTTTTTTCGCCCCCACACACCTTATGTTGCCCCAAAAGACCCCTACTTCAACTGGTATCCAGCGTCTTCAATGCGAGTTGTTGAGAATGTACAACAGGATCAGTCTGACCTCCCGGCACCTGCTCTCGGCAGCTATAAAAAAGAACAAGACAAACTGACAGATGCTCTGAGACGAGAGGCCCTTCAAGCGTATTACGCAAGTATTAGCTTCATGGACGCACAGGTTGGTCACGTCCTTGATGCACTGGAAAAAAATAGGCTCACTGACAACACAATTATTGTTTTTACCAGTGATCATGGCTATCACACAGGAGAGCATGGGCTGTGGCAGAAACAAAGTCTCTTTGAGGAAAGTGCACGTGTGCCGCTGCTTCTTGTGGTCCCTAACGTTTCAACACCCGGTACCGTTTCAACAACACCGGTCTCTCAGATTGATCTCTTTCCAACCCTTGCGGACTTATGTGACATAGAGACTCCAGAAAATATTCAAGGACAAAATCTCGCCCCAATTCTGGCAGAGACAAGTAAGCCAGGGCGTGGTTGGGCTCTTACTCAGGTGGTACGACGTCAAGGAAAAAACCAGCAAACTTTTTTTGGATACTCATTACGCACCCCGCGATGGCGATTCACTGAATGGGATGAAGGCCAACGCGGCCGAGAACTGTACGACCATGAGTCCGACCCACAAGAACTTACAAATCTGGCGGGATCTAACAAACATGCTGAAACGGTTGCAAAACTTTCAACCATGCTTCGGAAGGCGGTACTGTCAACCATGCCTGCATCTGGAAAAATACCGGCCGTCAATGGCTCGAAATGGATTCCGCTTTTGGTTCCGTGATCATGTTGGCGTCGGAAAAAGAACGTGCATGGGACCCGTCAGGAACGCATTCGGTAGCTGGCAAGAATCTCTCCAGCAGAACAACGACTGATAACGTCTCGTGTTTGTGCAATGGCCAAGCACGAGACATTTT
>DONH01000084.1 GCA_003509235.1 Planctomycetaceae bacterium | reverse complement strand
TCCCCCTTCAAATTTTCAAAGCATGGTCAAAGTGGTGCTACGCTCAGTGCACTATTGCCTCACACTGCTGCCATTGCTGATCGGCTGTGTTTTGTCAAAGCCATGTATACCGAAAGTATTAATCACGGACCTGGTGTTTGTTTCATGCAAAGTGGATCGCAGATCCCTGGTCGGCCAAGTATCGGCGCATGGCTCGACTATGGGCTTGGTAGCATTACTGACGAGCTTCCAGCGTTTGTTGTTTTGCTCACTAAGAATAAGGGCGGCCAACCCTTACAAAGCCATCTTTGGGGATCGGGTTTCCTTCCATCACGACATCAAGCAGTACGCTTTCGTTCTGGAAGTGACCCTGTACTCTACATAAATAATCCACCAGGAGTTTCTGCAGACAGTCGCCGACTCATGCTTGACGGTCTACAACGCTTACATGAGCATCAATTCGGTGAAACGCCTGATAGTGAAATTACAGAACGAATTGCTCACTATGAAATGGCCTACCGAATGCAGGCTAGTGTTCCAGATGTTACTGACTTGAGTGATGAACCAAAACATGTTCTTGAGCGTTATGGACCTGACGCAACCGATGCAGGAAGTTTTGCAGCCAATTGTCTTCTTGCACGAAGACTTGCGGAGCGAGGTGTACGATTTATTCAACTGTATCATCAGGGATGGGATCATCACGGCGGACTGCGACGTGGTTTAAAGAAACAGTGCAAAGAAACTGATCAGCCAACTGCTGCACTTGTCCAAGATCTTGCTGACCGCGGCATGCTCGATGACACGCTTGTGATCTGGGGCGGTGAGTTCGGCCGAACCAACTACTGCCAAGGGTTGTACAAACCTGGCGCTGACTTCGGCCGTGACCACCATCCCCGGTGCTTCACATCATGGATGGCCGGTGGTGGCATTCGCCCCGGCGTCAGTTGGGGAAAAACATGTGAATACGGATACAACATACTAGAAGAAGGTGTCCATATACATGACTTTCATGCAACACTACTCCACCTACTCGGTATCGATCATGAGCGACTTACGTATAAGTTCCAAGGTCGTCGCTATCGCCTTACCGATGTTCATGGTCATATTGTGAAAGAGATTCTTGCATAGCAACCGAGACTTTTTCAATTCCGCAATCAGGACTCTGCAGCTCCTCCCGTGTAAATATCCTGTAGGAGCATTCTACTGATTGTGTTGCTGATCAATTTCGGAAAACAGCAAATAATTCCCTAGATTCAATTGCTCTTCAATTCAATTGTGGGCAGATGACTTTGCATGGTTGTCATCATCGTAATCTCTTTTTGGACTACCCTGAACTGCCTATCATTTAATGGCCTTCCAAAGCCATCAGGCAGTATAAATAAAACCTGAATTATGCCTGCCCATTGTATTCGTTGTCAGAAGGTGTTCGGATAACCTTTCTACAACGTAAGGCTTCTATGATTCGCTTCTTGATAAATAATATCCGTTGGCTTTCTGTCGGCTTTCTTCTTACGTTTGCATCCACTGGTGGGCAAACGTGGTTTATCTCCTTATGCTCCTCATCGATTAAAGAACAATTTTCCCTCTCTGATGGAGCGTGGGGAGGCATCTATACACTGGCGACTCTTGCCTCAGCTGTGATCATGTTCTGGCAGGGATCAATTGTCGATCGTGTCCCACCACGTTTTGTCACATTGATAACAGCCTGTTTATTTGGAATCGCCGCTGTAAGTATGGCGGTCAGCCAATCGGTATGGGTATTGGGCTGCTCATTGTTTCTACTCAGATTCTGCGGCCAGGGCATGTTTGGGCACATCGCAATGACCACACTAGGAAGATGGTTTGTAAATCATCGGGGTCGTGCGGTCGCGCTTGTTAATCTTGGATATCCAGCAAGCGAAATCTTGCTTGCAGCACCTGCAGTCATCGTAATTGAAGCCTTCGGCTGGCAGGCCTTATGGATATGTGTCGCTATCTTTCTATTCCTCATTCTTTTGCCAACCATGGCAGCCCTGTTGAGAACAGATCGGGTACCGACACAACTGACTGAACAGCACATGCTATCCGGGCTTCAGGGCCGACACTGGTCACGTCTCGACGCCATGCGTCACTGGCTCCTCCCAACACTATTGCCAACGCTTCTTACACCCGGCCTGATGGGCACCGTGTTATTCTTTAATCAGACACATCTAGCTGAATTGAAAGGATGGAAACTCGTTGCTATGGCACCTGCATTCTCCTGCTTTGCGCTGTCGGGTGTTTTAGCATCATTTTGGGCCGGTTGGGCAGTTGATCGACTTGGAGGTCATCGTCTTATTCCTTTTCTATTGCTACCAATTGGGCTTGGGATGGCACTGATCAGTCAGGCGACAAGCATTACAGCCTGGTATCTTGCCCTCGGTTCAATGGGTATCACAATGGGCATGTCCAGCGCGCTTTGGGGGGCTGTATTGCCTGCGCTCTACGGGACTCGACATCTTGGCTCTATACGATCGCTCACAACTACCGTCATGGTGTTTTCCACAGCAATTGGTCCAGGGCTTACTGGGCTTCTCATTGACTGCGGTGTTGACTTTACCACCCAATGCATTGGTTTTTCTGCCTGGTGTTTTGTCATTGCAACAAGTTCATTTTTTATTGAACAGAAGCTGACGAAAGAACTTGCAGTTTCTTCTCAATAAGAACCGTGCCTCCGAGCATCTGTCTACTTTCCATAAACATATTGAGGTAACCACAGGACGAGATATTGTCCGAAGCAAAAAACAAGAACTAGTCCAATGAGCTGAATGATGACAAATGGAACGACACCCTTATAAATGTCAATCAGTTTGACTTCCTGCGGCGTAACACTCTTGAGATAAAAGATCGCAAATCCAACGGGTGGTGTGAGGAAAGAAGTTTGAAGGCAGACAGCCATTAGAACACAGAACCAAATAGTATTTGCCTGTGTTCGTGCAACCAAAAAGCTTTCTTGCCGTTCATACAAGGTTGGATCAACAAACTGAAAATCGAATGTACCAATCGTCGTCAAAATAAGTGGTAGCACAATGATTGTGATTTCAATCCAATCGAGAAAGAAACCCAAGAAAAAGATAATTCCCAAAACAATGGCAATGACACCAAATGGACCAAACGGAAGGCTTTCCAATCCATGTTGAATGAGCTTATCACCGCCCAGCTCACGAAGAATAAATGCAAAGCAAGTAGCGCCAATAAGAATGCCCACAATAGAACCTGTTAAAGCAAAGGCATCGATACACGATTGCCATCCCTCACGAAGAATAGCGGCATAGTCCCTTTTTCCTTGTTGCCGTTTATTTGTTTGCAACCAATGTACGATCACCAAGATACTTGCCCCTACCGCTCCTAAACCACT
>DONH01000471.1:1401-6237 GCA_003509235.1 Planctomycetaceae bacterium | reverse complement strand
ATTCTGAGCGGACCGACGCAACCACCACTTGAAAACCCAAACGTATTTGTCGAGCAAGTTCGTCAAGCCCTCTATGCATCAAAAATAGCGAGTTACGCTCAGGGATTTGCCCAACTTGCAGCGGCAGCAAAAGAACATGATTGGAAGCTTGATTACAAGTCTATTGCAATGCTTTGGCGAGGTGGGTGTATTATCCGCGCACAATTTCTTGACCGAATCGCTTCCGCCTACAGCGAGAATCCGGCTCTTGAAAACCTCATGCTTGCTCCCTACTTCTCGGCTGCTCTTACCGAAAGCCAAACCGCATGGCGCACAGTTGTTGCAACGGCTGCAGCTCACGGCATCCCCACACCAGCTCTCATGACAGCACTGGCATATTACGATGGGTATCGAAGTTCTCACTTGCCGGCGAATCTCCTTCAGGCACAACGAGACTACTTCGGCGCTCACACGTATGAGCGAACGGACAAGAAAGGCTCGTTCCACAGTGAATGGCTTGAACTCCGCAGGCCGGTGTCGTAATTCCTGACAACTCTTACCAGAAAAAGAAAATGAAACACGACTATCTTGACGCACTATTCGGCCTCTCTGGCCAGACAGCGATTGTTGTTGGCGGCACTGGTGTGCTGGGAGGCGCTCTTGCCGACGGGCTCGCCGCAGCTGGTGCCTTTGTTGTCGTTGCTGGCAGAAATGCAGAACGTGGTGAGGCTCGAGTTTCTGCCATTCGTGAAGCCGGAGGAGATGGATGCTTCCTTTCTGTGGACGCCGTTGAGAGGAAAAGCATCGAGAATCTTTTATCGAAAACTCTCGAAACCCGTGACCGAGCTGACATCCTTGTTAACTGCGCCGGAGTCAATTCGTCCATTCCTTATGAAGAAATACCCGATGATGACTGGGATCGCGTCCTGAACACCAATCTTAAAAGCACACATATTGGTTGCCAGATTTTTGGCAGTCACATGGCGACTGCTGGGGGTGGAGCAATTCTCAATATAGGCAGTGTTTCAGCAGACAAACCCCTTTCGAAGGTCTTTGCGTATTCGGCCTCAAAAGCTGCTGTCGTAAATTACACACAGAATGTAGCGAGAGAATTTGCAACGAAAGACGTCCGAGTGAACGTTTTGTGCCCCGGCTTTTTCCCAGCTGAACAAAACAGGAAGATCCTTTCTCCAGAAAGAATTGCACAGATCATGGGGCAAACACCCATGGATCGCTTTGGCAACCCCGACGAACTTATTGGCGCTGCCATTCTGCTTTGTAGCAAGAACGCGGGAAGTTTCATCACAGGCACGAGCATCTACGTAGATGGCGGGTTTACCGGAATGCGTATCTAGAAAAAACAGCGACACACGAAGACCTCGGCAAAGACTTCAGTCACACGTCCTCTGACCAAATACACTACTGGAACCCTCTGAAGCCCGACCGACCCTCTGCACCTTTTCAGAACACAAACTGATGCCGCACACCTTTGTTATATTCGGCGCGTCTGGCGATCTTACAAGTCGTAAATTGGTACCCGCTCTTTACAACCTCATGCGTGCTGGTCTTTTACCAGAGGAGACGAAGATTATTGGCTTTTCGCGGACCAAAATGTCTGATGGCGAGTGGAGATCAAGCCTACGTAAGTCAACAGAGCAACATGCTGGCGGAGAACCATTTTCACAAGAGGCCTGGAACACCTTTGAGCCGATTATTCACTATCAACCTGGTGATATTGAAAGCACGGCAGACTTTGCAAAGCTTCAGCAGCGGCTTTGCTCCCTCGAAGAAGGAAACCCAACCCCTCGGGTCTACTATCTTGCTACTGCACCGCGTTTCTACACCCCTGCAATTGCTGCGCTCGGCAACCTCAATATGGCCTCAGAGGATCATGGCGATCGTCGCATCGTTATTGAAAAACCATTCGGGACTGACCTTGCTACTGCTCAGGCATTGAACAACTACATTCACACTGTATTTCAAGAATCTCAGGTCTACCGTATCGATCACTACCTCGGAAAAGAGTCTGTTCAGAACATTCTTGCACTGCGGTTTGCGAACACAATCTTCGAGCCCATCTGGAACCGCCGCTATATCGATCATGTTCAGATTACGGTCGCAGAAGAAGTGCCTGTTGGTCGACGAGGCAGCTACTACGACTCAGCCGGCGTGCTCCGTGACATGTTCCAAAACCATCTCCTGCAATTGCTGATGGTCACTGCAATGGAAGCGCCTGTACGGTTCAACGCCGATGCTGTCCGTAATGAAAAAGTTAAAGTACTTGACGCAATTCGACCTCTTACACTTGAACAGGTAGCTGATGCCAGTATTCGTGGGCAATACTCCGGCTACCTAGAAGAGCCTGGTGTGCGTCCCGGAAGTAACACCGCAACTTTTGGTGCAGTGCGACTCGAAGTAGACAACTGGCGGTGGCAAGGAGTCCCCTTCTATCTGCGAAGTGGAAAAGCAATGAGTTGTAGAACAACACAAATTGTTATTGGCTTTCGCCAGCCGCCACTTGAACTCTTTGCATGTGACAATTCCCAAGCACAACGAGAAGCCAATCGCCTTGTTATTCAGATCCAACCAGCAGAAGGCATACAACTGCACTTCCACACAAAAGTGCCTGGAGACGGCATGCGACTAAGGCTCACCGACCTTGAATTCAGCTACTCGCGTGAATTCTCGGGGAGGCTCCCAGAGGCTTACGAACCCCTTCTTTTGGATTGCATGACGGGCGACGCCAGCCTTTTTGCACGCTCTGATGAAGTGGAGAAGGCCTGGGGAATAATTGATCCGTTCGTACGTGCCTGGAATAGCGACACCACGCCTCCCATCCCAAACTATCAGTCAGGAGAATGGGGACCTGCCGCTAGCAATGCCTGGATGCACGAACAGGGGCAAAGCTGGTTTGATCTATGCCCCGTTCTGAGATAAACGCAATGCTCCTGAGCCACCCAGAAAATCGACCTCGGCAACAAAAACTCAACCTTGGTTCTTTGTCGCTTGATTCTCAGATTGTCCAGGCGGCACTTTCCGGATATAGCGATCTACCCATGAGGGTGATGGCACGACGCTTCGGAGCTTCCTACACGCTTTGTGAAGTTATGCTCGACCAGTTTCTTGCAAGAGTGGGCACAAGCCGCAAGAATCTTGCCCGGCTTGCGATCGCTGATGAAGAGCACCCTGTCGGTGGACAACTTATGGGCGCGAACCCAGACGACTTTGCACCAGCCGCCCGCCGGCTTGTTGAAGCCGGCTTTGACTGTATCGATATCAACTTTGGGTGCCCGGTCAAAAAAGTTCTCGGCCGCTGCCGCGGTGGCTTCCTACTTAGCACGCCAGATACGGCGCTCGAAATAGTATCCCGTGTTCGTGAAGCTGTACCGGCAAGCCTCCCAGTCACCCTTAAAATGCGTCGCGGCATTGACGACTCACAAGATAGCAAGGATAAGTTTTTTACGATTTTCGATGGCGCATTTTCTCGTGGAGTCTCAGCTATTACCGTGCATGGCCGAAGTGTTATGCAGCGGTACAACGGACCAAGTAATTGGGATTTTCTGGCAGCCGTGAAACGTCACGCAGGGAACCGCATCGTCCTCGGCTCAGGGGATCTTTTTTCAGGCCCCGCATGCCTGTCTATGCTTGCCTACACTGGCGTCGATGGCGTGACGATAGCCCGCGGTGCTATCGGAAACCCTTGGATCTTTCAGCAAACACACGATTTGCTCAACGGCCAGTCGTCCGAAGACATTCGGCCGCCTCGAATACTCTCGCAACGAGATGTCCTTTCGGAACACTTCCGGTTAGCGGTAGAGCTTCATGGTGAGCAACTCGCCGGGCGAACGATGAGAAAATTTGCGATCAAGTACGCCAAACTACACCCAGATTCACTCTCCGTCAGAAATGCATTTATTGCTGCAAAAAACTTGGAGGATTGGCAGGCAGTCTTATCGAAATACTACGGAAAGGATGGACCTGGCAGAGATCCTTCAGAAGATATCGACGAAACGATTGAAGAATGACCACCCAATCAGCTAGCGAACCACAAACGATCCAGTGACATACAGGGGCACAGTGGTCTAGCAAGATGAGACCAATTGGGATTTGAATCGAGCGAAACTATTTGGTTTTTTTCGCTATCGAACTTCGTTTCGAAGCAAGCCTGCTCCGAACGACTGTCTACAATCAACCCGGAGTAGACTTCACTGCCGAGACACATCAGCAGGAAATCTCTACTCGCACGCGTCACCAGATTCAACCTGACAATACGCGATACAGCATTGATGGCACAGACGTTAATAGTGTTCGCGGTAGAACTACCATGGCGGCCGCGCAGCTTCCTCGTGCTTTCGAATATTCCTGATTATTCGCACCGTGGGGAGCTTTCGCAGCGAATAGATTGACACAAACAGCTCTGTGTACGGTCACCGACGGGCGGAGGTACCCTGCGACACGCTTCTGATGTGGGCTGCTAGCAAGAGCCCGTCGCTCGGGATACTCTCTTGGCAATTGCGGAGGTATGCTCGACACACCGCCGGTCAGCTAGGGAGGAGGCGAAGCAATGAGTCATGCGGTGAGTTGTCTTCACGTGGTGTTTATTGGGATCGCCGTCCTTGTGACCTCTACCTCATTTGCGTCAGGCCCCGAAGACGAATGGAAGCTTCGGCCACTCAGCTACAACAATCCTGGCCTGGAGGTCGATCTGGGAGTTGGCCTCTGGGCGTGGCCGCTGCCGATGGATTTCGATGGGGACGGGGACCTTGACCTTGTCGTGTCTTGTCCTGATAAGCCATCCAACGGACTCTGGTTTTTTGAGAATCCGTCGCAGAATCCTGCTGTTGCAATGCCTGTATT
>DONH01000471.1:0-1018 GCA_003509235.1 Planctomycetaceae bacterium | reverse complement strand
GATGGCGAGCCGCGAGTACTCCGTGAAAACATCGCATACCCAGACTTCCGAACAACGGGAACAGCGGATAAGGGTGGGGTAGTGATCTACCCCGACGCACGCTTTCATCCCGGCAACACGCGTGGCCGAATGTGGCGATACGTCGACTGGGAAGGCGATGGCGATCAAGATCTAGTTGTTGGTATCGGCGACTGGAGTGACTACGTGTGGGACCAGGCCTACGACAGGAAAGGACGCTGGCGAAACGGTCCACTTCACGGATGGGTTTACCTGATAGAGAACGTCGGCGGAATTTTCACCAACACCCCGCAGAAAATTCTTGCAGGCGGTTCACCGATTGATGTCTACGGCTGGCCGAGTCCGAACTTCGCAGACTTTGATGGCGATGGCGACCTTGACCTGATCTGCGGAGAGTTTCTCGACGGCTTCACTTACTTCCGTAATGTGGGTACGCGGCAAGAGCCACGATACGGCTCAGGCTTCAAACTCATTGCTGATGATGGACAGCCACTATCAATGCATCTACAGATGATCACGCCCACTGCCGTCGATTGGGATGCCGACGGTGACGTTGACCTAATCGTAGGGGACGAGGATGGTCGGGTAGCCTTCGTTGAGAATGTAACTTGTACTTCGAATGGGACACCACTGTTTCGTCAGCCAGTCTACTTTCGTCAGCTAGCTGACCAGCTCAAGTTTGGAGCACTCTCAACACCATATGCTCATGATTGGGACAGGGATGGCGATGAAGATCTCCTCTGCGGTAACACCGCGGGCAACATAGCGATATTCACCAATCTCAATGGGACAGGGACAAAGTGGTCAGCGCCGAAGCTTCTCACAGTCGACGGCCGCACGTTTCGCGTGATGGCTGGACCATCAGGTTCCATTCAGGGGCCAGCAGAAGCGAAGTGGGGCTACACCACCCTTTCAGTGGCGGACTGGGATGGCGACGGTCGCGATGACATCCTCTACAACTCGATCTGGCCGCGTATCCAACTCCTTCGCAACACCACCG
>DONH01000168.1 GCA_003509235.1 Planctomycetaceae bacterium | reverse complement strand
AACGACAAGGCTCGCATATTCTGAAACCCCGCTAGCCCCATAGAAGTAAGAGCAGCCTCACTCCCTCCAGCCACCATGACGTCAGCATCACCGCACCGAATCGCTCGAAATGCCTCCCCGAGAGAATTCGCAGCACTGGCACACGCCGTAGCAACTGAAAAATTTGGACCTTTAATGCCATGAGCGGAAGAGACATGACCACTCGCAGCATTCACAATTAACTTCGGTATGGTGAATGGAGAGACCTTATCAATGCCCTTTTTCAGCAGCCGTTCATGCTGCGCCTCAAACTCGGCCAGCCCACCGATACCTGAACCGACAATCACACCACACCGGTACGGGTCTTCCTTCCCAAAATCAATACCTGAGTCTTGCACCGCATCAGCCGAAGCAGCGAGCGCGAATTGTGTAGACCGATCAAGACGTCGAAGCTCTTTTACGTTTGCAACACCTTCGGCCAGACCATCCCACTGAACTTGCCCGGCGAATTGAATTCGGTAACCCGACACATCAAAAAGAGAAATAGGGCCAACACCGCTGTCGCCAGCGAGCAGTCGACTCCATAAGGTTTCAACCGGCCGCGCAAGAGAAGTAACTACTCCGATGCCAGTAAGCACAATCCGTCGCTTCATGTCGTCCTTGATCAACCCCAAGCCAAACCTATGACGTTTCCAAAAACCGTATCAGCCTTGATTGTTTTCAATGAACTCAACAGCCTGGCCGACAGTCTGAATTTTTTCAGCTGCATCGTCAGGAATATTAATTTCAAACTCTTCCTCGAGTTCCATGACGAGCTCAACAGTATCGAGAGAGTCGGCACCGAGGTCATTGATAAATGATGTCTCGGGAGTGATCTGTTCCTTGCTTACGCCCAACTGAGAAGCAACGATATCGATCACTCGATCCTGGACTGATGCCACGTTTGATCCTCCAAATATTTTGAACCGCGATCGGAATCGCGTGAAAGGTATGAAATGTATTGTGTAAGTCTGTCAGCAGTTACACCACAAACTGTTTTGAATAGCTTGAAACAACCTATTCTCTGAAGGCAAGATATACCGGCTGAAGCCACACCCTGTCCAGTTCGTACTAAAAAAAACGGCAATGAGGCCTTCTCAACCGATCAAACCGCCATCCACAACAAGAGTCTGAGCCGTAATATACCCAGCAGACGGAGAGGCGAGGAACGCAACAGCTTCGGCGATTTCTGTCGCCAAACCCAACCGTTTAGCCGGTACTCGTTTCTTCACCACGTCGAGAAGGGCAGGCCCTAGGGCATCCGTCATGTCGCTGGAAATGAAGCCCGGAGCAACCGCATTCACCGTGACTTTCCGACCGGCTAACTCTTTAGCCACCGTCTGAGTAAGCCCAATGAGTCCTGCCTTCGAGGCCGAGTAGTTGGCTTGGCCGGGGTTTCCTATCATTCCCGAGACGCTCGAGATGTTCACAATCCGTCCATAGCGTTGCTGCATCATTGGCCGACTCGCCGCGCGCATGAACAAGAATGGTGCTCGGAGATTTGTCGACAAGACTTCATCCCACTCATCGTTGCTCATCCGAGGCAGGAGTGTGTCTCGGGTGACACCCGCATTGTTGACAAGAATATCGAGCCTTCCATGCTTTTCGACAATCGCCTCGACCACCTTTTCAACGGCTTCTGGTTGCGAGACGTCACAGGGCATTGCATCAGCCTTGCCTCCTGCAGAGGTGATCGTTTCAACAACTGAAGCAAGCTTTTCCTGATTACGTGCCAAGACGCATACAGTCGCTCCGTTCGCTGCCAGAGTCTCTGCAATAGCCCGACCTATGCCCTGACTTGCGCCGGTCACAAGAGCCACTTGATCTGACAGGTCGACCTGCAATGGCTTTACCTGTTTCGTTTCGGCCATACAACTTACCCCATTCCACTGTTTAGAGTCTGTTTTCCCTTCTCGCAACGTGCCTACGATGGCCGCCTGCGAGACAGAATTCCTGAACACACTTAACTATCAATCACGCCTTTGCACGGCATTTTCCTGTTGATTCTCTTGAGAAGACCTCTTAAGACGCGACCAGGTCCAACCTCCCAAAAGCCCCCCACTCCCGTCGATAGCAAAAACTCCATTGAGGCATGCCACTCAACGACACCGCAGACTTGGCGAGCCAGCAGATCACGAATTTCTGCTGGATCAGTATGTGGTTTTGCATCAACGTTACTAATCACAGGAATTCTTGGGACACGTAAATCCGTTTCTTCGAGAACTGCGGCGAGTTTCTCCCTCGCTGGCTCCATAAGCTGGGTATGAAATGCACCTGCAACCTCCAGCGGGATAGATTTCATGGCACCTGCCTTCGTCGCCTCTTCAGCTACTCTTTCACAGGCAGCACGGCCTCCGGAAACAACAATATTCCCAGGACAAAGAACGTTTGCAATGGAGAGCACATCGTTGCCACGTGAAGCGTCACACACCTCTTCAACTCGGTCTCGCTCGAGCCCCAGAATGGCGACCATGCCTCCAGGCTCAGCGTCGGCACAAGCCTGCATCGCGCGACCGCGTACGTCAACGACCCGCACAGCCGACTGCACATCCAACGCGCCAGCGTGGACAAGCGCAGAATATTCTCCAAGAGAAAGACCAGCCGTAAACGACTCATCGCCACCACGTGCAACGGGTGAACCATCCTGCAGACGGAGAACTTCCAGCATTGCGAGACTCGTAACGAGAAGTGCAGGCTGACTGACTGCAGTGGTGTTGAGTTGCTCAGCCGGTCCGTTTGTACAAACTTCAAGAAGGTCATACCCAAGAACTTCTGACGCCTGCTGGAATCGAGTCAGGGCAGGGGGGCAATCGAAGCACCAAGGCCCAGCCATGCCGACGTGTTGTGCGCCTTGGCCCGGAAAGAGCAGCGCGAACGATTCGTCCGCCAAGAGACTAATCCTCGGTTTTTACTACTTGTTTGCCCATGTAGTACCCACAATGACTACAAACGCGATGGGTTGGCACAGCCTTCCCACAAGTCGGACAAAATGACAACTGCCTAGGTGTAAGGAAATCATGCGCCCGACGGTTGCCAGTTCTGCGATTGGAATGCCTACGTTTTGGAACGGCCATAATTACTTCTTACCTGTAAAATGAGCCACACTTGGCTTATTGGAATCACTAAACCTACGTCCCAGCGTCATGTCCGTCAAGAACCGTTCGCTTCGGCCAAGGGCAAAGGATATTTTCAGAACAATTTCTGCTGGGGCCCAGGGCGTGGGGCATCACCGAGGTGTGCTTCTCCCCGCTCCGTAAGACGGCGACCTCGCGGGGTTCGAATAATGAGTTCGTACCGTAAAAGGAAAGGCTCAACGTCATCTTCAAGCGTGTCGACAGCCGTACTCATCGTGTGTGCAATGGCCTCAATACCCGCCGGCCCACCTCCAAAGACACGCTGAAGTGTCTCGAGGTATCGGCGGTCAAAACCGTCGAGGCCGAGTTCATCGATTCCCTGCATCTCAAGTGCTGTCCTCGCTATATCGAGATCAACAACCCGATTTGCTCGACTCGTTGAGTAATCCCGCACCCAGCGAAGTCGATTATTCGCCAGACGAGGCGTGCCCCGACTTCTCCCTGCAATTTCTGTTGCTGTCTCATCGTCCATTGGCATTTCAAGTTTGCCTGCAGATCGAAAAACGATTTTTGCAAGTTCGTCAACGGTGTAATAATCCAGATGCTCGCGAACAACAAAACGATCTCGAAGAGGTGCTGAAATGAGCCCGGCGCGTGTTGTCGCACCTACGAGCGTAAATGGTTGGAGGGGCATATTGATCGTTCGTGCACTCATTCCGTCACCAAGAGTGATATCAATACGAAAATCTTCCATCGCGGGATATAGGAACTCCTCGACTGCAATTGGTAAACGGTGGATTTCATCAATGAACAAGACTGAACTTTCCCCAGCGTTTGTTAGATAAGGCAGCAGGTCTTTCGGGGCAGCGAGCGCCGCGCCACTAGCAATCTGCAACGAAGTTCCTAGCTCTCGAGGTATGCAAGTCGCAAAGGTCGTCTTGCCTAAACCCGGTGGCCCATCGAGTAAAATATGGCCGAGAGGTTCTGATCTCTTACGAGCCGCATCAATCGCAATAGCAAGCCGCTCATGCACATCTCGCTGGCCAATCATTTCTTCGAGGCGTTGTGGACGTAGGACACGGTCCTCTGGCTGCGAATCATCCATCGACTCTATTGATGGTTCTCGAAATTCACTCACAAAAGCCTCCTCAGACTGAATCACCTTCCCACCGCGAGCGAAGGCGTTCCTCCATACTTACTTCTTTGCGTGCGTCTGCTTGTAGATCAACTCAAGAGCAGCCTGGACATCCTTTACTTTAAGACCATTATCCCGAAGTCCATCAACTAACCTACGGGCATCTCCTTCAGAATGACCAAGACTTCGCAGGACATCAGCCGTCTCTGAGAGCACATCAGTTCCTGCTGGAACACCAGGAGGAGAGTCTTTCGCTACAAGAAGTGCAAACTTTGGCATTTTCCGACGAAGCTTTGCAATGATTCGTTCGGCTGTTGCAGCACCAACACCCGGCAATTTCGACAACACAGCGGCGTTTTGTTCTTCGATCGCCGTTGCCACTTCACCAACAGGACGCACCATGGCTCGCAATGCTTTCCGGACACCGACTCCGTCGACTTCACAAAATAGCTCAAAGAATTCGCGTTCGACCTCCGAAAGAAAACCAACTATTCGTGGCACAAGATTGCCACGTGTTGGGTTACCTTCCAGATACTCAAGCGTATAGAGAGATATCTGACTCCCAAGTTTCGCCTGAAGTTGGCTTCTCACCATATCGGGAACTAGCACCTCATGCACAATACTACCAACTGCCAGTTCGATAGCTGTTGGCTCAACACGCTCAAGACTTCCCGAGATTTTACGAATCATTTGTCTCTATCCAAAGCAACAACACGTTTCAAGAACACCCATTCAAGCATTTCAAGACAACACCGTTACGTATTGTCTTGAAACTGCGACTGCACTCCAGGCAAGGCACGAAGTCGCAGGTAAAAATCCGCAAGTGCAATTGCCAGTGCGTCTGCAGCATCGGCTGGTTCTGGCCGAGCTTTCAATCGCAACTCACGCTGCACCGCCAACTGCATCTGCTCCTTTCCGGCATGCCCGCTTCCTGTAAGCATGCTTTTTACTCGATTCGGCAGATAATGGTGCAGTTCAATTCTTTTTTGCGCAGCAGCCAGGCAGATCACACCACGAGCATGCCCCATCAGAACAGCCGTTTTCGGGAAACGGACATGGACAAAGAGCTGCTCAATCGCCATCGACTGTGGTCCAAAGGTCTCGAGTATTTCACAGACACCGGAATGGATCACATGCAGTCGTTCTTCAATATCATCCTTACTCTTGGGCCGAATCGTACCAGCTTCGACAAGACGCACCCGTTGATCCGGAAGAACTTCAATAACGCCATACCCTGTGATGTTCAGCCCGGGGTCAAACCCAACGATACGAGTCGGACGAGCGTTATCTCCTGCCGGTGACGCAGAATTACCTTCAGCGAGATCTTTCACGGTAGCGCTTTGGCTCTTCTTCATTCCAGAAGACTAGCAGACTGCCGGAATGGAACGCCAGCCTCGTCGCACCTTGTTTTGCCAATATCAAACGAACACGCCCGGTCTTTCTGTATGATTTCTTCAGAATTAGGTAGTATTTTGATGGCAACTTCCATCTCAAAGAATGTGCTGACTCGATACCACACGTCAAGAAACTGAAGAAGGATCCAGAAGCAAATGAGTGACGCCACGGTCAAAGGAACTATTCACCTCATCGAAGAAACCAAAACATACGGACAGAAAGGTTTCCGAAAGCGACTTGTCGTTCTTGAACAAGTAAAAGGTGGCGGATTCACAAACTACGTTCCCGTCGAGTTTTTAAAAGATGCCTGTGATTCTGTTGATGATTTGCATCTTGGTGATGAAATTGAAGTCTCGTATCGTCTCAGTGGTCGACGCTGGCAGCGGGACGAATCGAGCGAACCAAAGTATTTTCTCTCTGCTGAGGCGATGTCTTTTCGCATCCTCAACGGAGGCGGCTCTGCTCAATCTACCGCAGGGCCTGACATAGACTCTGTCTTAGCAGAAGCCGCTGATGATGATGTGCCGTTCTAAGCCGCCAGCAACCAACGCCGCCAGTAACCAACGCCATGACCGAGGAACATGGCACGACCTACACGCTTTACCTATGAGCAATCAGCGTGTTGGCTGATGGAAAGCTCGGGTGAATCATTCCTCGCCTCGAAGGTGGTGGTAAGAGCTGGCGTAAGACAAACTTATTTCCTCTTTTAACTCGATCACGTTTTAGCCAACGAATCAGCAGTTTATTCGAATACGTCTAATGAACCGATGGACTAAGCGAATTCTTCGACTTGGTGTTGTTGCTAGGTGTTGTAAACGCATGTGGCTTTCATCCAAGATTTCTCGCATATCGAACTCTTCCACCAAAAAAGTCTTTACAGGTCTTAAGGCATGGCCGCTTGGCAATCACTATCGCCGACAAAATTGTTCAAATCCACCAACGCAAGGATATCAATGAAAACAGACAGGGCGGCCTCCCGAACTAACAGACTCCGCTGTCCAAAAAATCAGAATTACTCTAGGGGCGAAAGACCATTGAAGCTGACTGGGGGACGAAATTGATCCAGTCAGCAATTCGGTTGCACCGCGAGACCAATGAATATATCCCTGTTGTGACTAAACAGGTATTCTACAAACGCATGGAGCGGGAACAGTTTATCAATTCACCCCAGTTGCCCGCCTTAGCTACCGATCTTGCCATCCCAATTGAGATCTAACTCAAAATCGATTTCGGCCTGCTTAGCATCTGTACTCCCGACAGCGAAGGCTGTCTTGCCGGTCCAGAGCCAGTTAGCATCGAACGACCAGACGAGCCCGTTGCCTGATGCCGAGATCAACAGCAGTTGGTTGACACCGACCACCGTCTCAGCTGCCATCATCCTGTAGCCAGGTTCACTGGTCTGAGTAACGTTATCCCCGTCTCTGCGAAGGGAGGTGAGCCTGACGCCATTATCAACCGAG
>DONH01000146.1 GCA_003509235.1 Planctomycetaceae bacterium | reverse complement strand
AACTCCAATTCCGTTGCTATCGGAGATGTTATCAGTAGATCAAATGAGAACCCGAACCTCGATTGCCAGTTTGATAAAAGTGGAGAATTACTCTCCGTGTGTGCCGCCTCAGCGTCAGCATCCGAAGTGAGTGTGAAGAAAAAACTCTGTCCGGATGCCATTGCGGAAGACATGGAAGGATTCGCTGTTGCTGCTGCATGTCTTGTGAACATGGTTCCGTGGGGCATTGTTCGAGGAATTTCAAATCATGCTGGAGACAGGGTGAAAAGCAATTGGCAGGTAGCCAAGGCTCTTCAAAACGCCGCAAAATATGTAAGCCGAAACTTGGCGAATAATCGATGACACAAACCATACGCCTTGGCATTTCCACATGCCCAAACGACACGTTTGCATTTCATGGACTCATGAAACGTCATGTTGATTGGCGAGGCCTTAAGTTTGAAATCGAATTACTAGACATTCAAGAATTAAACAGCCATTTGTTCAATAAGCGGTTTGATGTTGCGAAAGCAAGTTTTCATGCCGCCATCTTGTTGGCTAATAAATACATCGTGCTCCCCAGTGGCTCCGCGTTAGGTTTCGGTGTCGGCCCACTTTTGCTCTCGAATATCTGTGATATTTATCCTACGAAATGTGAACAGCTAACATTATGTCCAGGGGAACAGACAACCGCCACGCTTCTCTACGACATGTTTTATCCCGACGTAACACGAGTGGAACAGGTGGTGTTTTCCGAGATCATGCCACGACTCATTCGGAGAGAGGCAGACTTTGGTGTCTGCATACACGAGGGTCGTTTTACGTGGGAGCCCTCCGGTCTCTATCTCGTTGAAGACCTAGGTGCGCGTTGGGAAACTGAGACGAAGTGCCCACTTCCACTTGGTGGAATTCTTGCCAAACGATCTTTGGGACATGACGTGATCTGCCGCGTTCAGAGCGTTATTCGGGACTCAGTCCTTCATGGCTTAGCAAACCCAGAAGAACCGTTAGCCACGATGCGTGCGTATGCACAAGAGTTTGATGACACCGTGCTCATGAAACACGTAGCGTTATATGTCAATGACTGGACCGTCGATCTGGGAGAGGTCGGCCGCAAGTCCTTGAAAGAACTTTCCCGGAGAGCACATCTCATTAATGGTACGCAGACAGACCTTGAAGTTTTTGGTGACCCGAAATCAGACTGTTCGTAAGGAGGGTACAGCAAACAGTCATGATGATGGAACTCTCAAAATACCCTTGTTAAAGATAGGGTGCGAAGAGTCGTGCGATGCCATCACGAATCCGTATGGGCAGGGATCTACTGTCAACGTCTGCCAATGTCCGCTCGGTGGACTTATTGATGATCTGGGAGATATGGGAATCCATCTGCTGTGCCAGTGACTCATCATAACTTTCTACATTGAATTCAAAATTCAGTCGCATGCTCCGCTCGTCCCAATTTCCGCTCCCGAAGAGACTCCATGAGGAGTCCACAACCATGAGTTTCGTATGATCAAAGGGTGGTGGTGACATCCATATGGTGCATCCTCGACTCAACACCTGCCACAGGAGTGCGTCTGAGGCCCAGCCAACCAAAGCAAGATTGTTTTGCTGAGGGAGGACAATGTCGACCTTCACACCACGCAGGGCGGCAACACCGAGTGCCTGGCAGATTGCATCATCGGGTAAAAAATATGGTGTCATTATTTTGACTGAACGGCGAGCGGAACTCAGGGCTGCAATCAAAATCAATTTAATGCGACCAATTTCATGGTCATCCGGCCCATAGCGGACGCCGCGTGCGAGGCTCGTGCCTGAAAATTCGAGGTTTGGCCGCCACGTAGGATCTGGTTCACCGTCCCGGAGATTCCCTAATGCCTCGCCGGAGGCAAATGCCCAGTCCTCAATGAAAACTTCAAGCAATTGAGTGACCACAGGCCCTGTTAGCGCAAAATGCATGTCCTGTACAGCATGATCTGGATGCTTCGAAAGCCAGCATCCATTTCGGATATTAAGCCCACCGGTAAAGCCACGTTCTCCATCAACGATGAGAATTTTCCGGTGATTACGTAAGTTTGCATAAGGCAGATACAGGGGCACCGTCGTTGGCATAAATCGAGCTACCGGAACACCTTTTTGCCGTAAGAGACCAACACTCGTGGGAAAGCTGTACCGTGAACCGATGCCATCAATCAACACTCGTACTGAAACACCTCTGTCCACTGCTCGACAAAGAGCTTCAATAAAAAGCTTCCCAGTGGGGTCGTTGTCAAAAATATAGGAAGCCATTCCTATACTTCGCCTGGCCTTGTTAATAGCTTCAAGCATTTGTGGGTATGCCTCATCACCCCCATGCAGCGGTTGAATCGTATTCCCATCGAGTAAAGGACGCTTGGTCACTTCACCTACGAGTGTTGCGAGTGACCGCAGTCGCGCATTCTCTGGTCCGATAGCGTCGGCAAGCCGTTCTATTGAGGGCATTGCAGTTTCTACCCTATGAACCACTTCTCGAAGACCCGCCCGAAGGCGTGTTGCCTTTCTCCGAATTCGGTTTACACCAAACAGGGTATAGGCCACGGCACCAAAGCCAGGCGAAAGCCAAACCAGTCCGACCCAAGCCATCGTACTGCGGGTATCGCGTTTTGTCAGAAGCGCATGAAGTGATACACAAATGTTTACACTGATAAGTGTTGCAGCCAATACGTGTGGCCAAAGTTCAATCCACAACCGCCATGCCGAATCAAAAAGTGTTGCCATCGATTCTTAGTGTCCTCATGCTCCGTTTACCTAGTATACTCTGACAAGGATCCGTTACTGAGCATGATTATTGATTGAAGTTTTAATGTCGTGTTTCTTTCTGACCAAGAAGAGTCTTACAGTATGGTTTTTAAACTCAATGATGTTTCATTGCTTCAATCTGGAGCATTTATCGGCGGAAAACAGTGCGAGAGCATCTCTGGATCGCGAGTTGACGTCATGGACCCGGCAACGTCGGAGACCATCGGCTCTGTCCCTGAAATGAACGGTGAGGATGCCCGGAGGGCCATTGCTGCAGCAGAAGCGGCGATGACCACGTGGCGCACTACAACGGCGACCGTCCGCAGTGAACGCCTGCAGGCATGGCATAGGCACGTCATCGATTCGGCAGAAGATCTTGCACAGCTCATTACTGCTGAATGCGGGAAGCCACTGAATGAAAGCCGAGGCGAAGTGGCGTATGCAGCCTCCTTTCTTGAATGGTATGCCGAAGAAGCCAGGCGGGCGTATGGAGCCATCATTCCACCCCACCAAGAGGACAAGCGACTGCTGGTGATCAGACAACCAATTGGTGTTGCAGCAGCTATTACACCGTGGAATTTTCCCGCCGCAATGATTCTT
>DONH01000288.1:1880-6751 GCA_003509235.1 Planctomycetaceae bacterium | reverse complement strand
CTCAAATCCAAAATCAACACCTTTGGATTGTTCACTCGTAACAATGGCTGCTTGCCGAACCGCTGAAAGCAAAGGTCCAGCAACAACTTTGACACTCACGGCATCTGGTCTCTCTGGAAAAACATCTCGCCAACGAGGAAACCTTCCCTCGACAAGCCGTGCTGATATCGTGGTGTATCCCGTGTGAATCAACACGTCACTTCCTTGGACAGCCAATTTAACTGGTGCCTCTGCATCACCAAGGCTTCGTTCAATGAGTTGCATAGCTCGAGCTGGAACAATCGGTTGAGTCGCTGGCAGTTCACCACCCTGAATTGATGATGGTCCCTCCATCTTTGCCAGACGGCGTCCATCTGTTCCGACAGCCACCACCGTCGCATCCGTTAACTCGAGGAGAACACCTCCAAGTGCGTATCGACTCGACTCGTTGTCGGTAGCAAATACCGTTCTTCGAACCAGTTCACGAACCAACGGTGTGGAAAGTTCAAAACAAGCATCTGTAGGAAATGTCGCTACCGATGGAAATTCAACCGGATCTTCTGCAGGTAAACGAAACTGACTTCGAGCAGCCTTGACGACCGTTGCATTTCCATCGGTCTCAATCTCGAATGTTGTGCCTGGTGGACTTTCCCGGACGATTGCCATTAATCGTACGCTAGGCAGAAGTACGCTTCCTGCTGCTGTTGTTTCGACACCTTCGATTTCAGTACGAATGCCTATTTCCAAGTCCGTAGCTGAAAGGACTGCAGTGGATCCATCGACATCCAATTTCACGTTTGTAAGGATCGGCCTTGTTGACCGGGAGGGCACAACAACAGCTGCCGTTTGAAGAGCGGCTAGAAGCGGTTCACGAGTACATCGCAAGTTCATGTGGAGGGCACTGTTTCGGGGAAGAGGGCAAAATAAAACCCATTTCGATACGTGGATACCACGCAATCTAGGGACCCCTCAATTTACCTGATTTCTTCGTGTTTCACAGAAGATTTATGAGATTTTTTTGGATTAAAAACAACTTGTTTTCAAGTCTTTTTAGCACCTCTACGTGCGGAATTGATAATCACTTCTTATATGTCTTTTACTTATCTTTATTTATTAAAAAAGAAAGAAATAAAAACAAAAAGAATAAAAGAATTAGGAGTAGTAATAGAAGATAGAATTAATGCACATTTTTACAAGACAATATGGTGATGAAAGCTATGTTGATCATCTAACGTGAGAAGCATTTGGGACCTTAAAAACAGAGTATTGACACGAGCAGATGAAATTTCCAAAGCATGTATACAGATGTGGAAGCTTTGTCTGAAACTTGTTGATTGTTTGTTTTTTAGTTTCTTTTTTTATGTTGTCTGAATAATTGTATAGCACTTATACGAAGTCAGAAACCTATCTGGGGCAGGCTTAGAAAATGTCTGTTTACAGAGGATAACGTGTGAAACTTCTTATAAGTGCGTGATCTTGAGTTGGTGTAAGAATGTCGATACACCCTGAAACACTAAAATTGACAAAATGATGTCACCAGATTGAACACTTTCACGACACGTTTCTCAACAGATGCTCGTGCGCTCCAATCGGCTTTTAATCGTTCGAAGGTCAGCATCGGTTCCTTGGTCCTGTTGTAGTATTTTTGTGGTGACATTCAAGCTATGGAGGACGGTAGAGTGATCTCGACCACCAAAGAGTTTTCCAATTTCATGGCTGCTTAAATTTGTCATTTCTCGAACACAGTAGATAGCTAAACCTCGTGGCCGCGCGTGACATCGACGTTGAGAGCCGTTCCGAATATCCTAATCCGTAACCCGAAAGTGGCTGGCTACTGCGAAGAAAATTCTATTGACTGTGTCTATCTCGTTAACATCAATCGGCCCCGATTTTTTGGTATGAGGCTCTTGACACGGAAAAGTCGGTGCTATTTTTGCATACCCTTTTTATCTTTTGTTGTGTGGATGGACCCATTTGGAATGTGAAGTAAAAACCCTGCAGACAGTCGTGAAGAAAGAAAGGGGTGTAAATCAAGAGTTGCGGGATGGTTCGGGAGGGTTATGAGTACCAGAGAGAAATGTGTAAGCAGCAGGTCAATGCATTGACCTGCCACAAACTGGTCTGATTCATTTTTTGAAATACGGTCAATTCGGCTCATAATAACCATACTCAAACTATTGTCCGAGTGATCCCCTATTTGATCATTTGACAATAGAAATTTTCGCACCGGTCGAAGTGATCCTACAGAGCGATATTTTTTTATCATTGTTGCTACGGAAGAGCCTTCTGTCCGTGCCCACACCCTGCATGGACTACTGCTCTCTGGGTTACTGGTCGTTCTATCGCAAGACAGTGTTTCCCACGACGTTATTGCATTCAGTAGCCAGGCTTCGCATGAATCTTGTTGACTTCCAAAGCCGACAACCAAAAGGCCGCGTTGTTCTGACGTTGGGCATGTTGGTTGAGCGGCTAAATCAACGCTTTTTTTAATACAAAAATCAATGGTTGATTCAACGAGAAAATCAAAAGTCAATGGCTGGGCAGAAAGGGTAGCTGCCATTGGATGACCACATTGCAGTTCGAAGTGATGTGTGGCCGCCATGCCAGATAAATGAGCTACGTCCTTCCGGGCTCTCCCAAACAGTGTCAGGCTAGGGAATCTTTCTATCTTCTGCTATCAAATGGGATGATTTGGGCTGACCGAAGAACCCTTTTGGAGAATACAATAGATTTTTTCTAATGCCGTTTCGAGATCATTTGCATATGTTGTTCGCCCGAAACTGAATCGAATTGCTGACTGAATGACGGGCTTTGGAAGGTTCATCGCGATAAGTGCTGGTGCTGGCTCCTGAGAACCACTGGCACATGCTGTTCCCGTTGCAACGGCAAGTCCAGCAAGATCAGCTGCCATCATAAAAGCTTGTCGGTCAATGCCAGGGAAGGCAATGGTCGAGATATGTGGGCTTCGTCTTGTGTTCTGACAAATAATGGAGGGGACGATACCAACCTCTTTGGCCATTTCGCAAATCGTAGACTCAAAAAATTCTTTCAAACTCGTTAGCCGTCTCGATTCAGAATGTTGCTGTGTAATCGCTTGATGAGCTGCTTCTTGACATCCAGCGATCAGCGCCACAGGCTCTGTGCCACCCCGCATCGCCAGTTGCTGGGAACCAGAAAAGAGTGGCTTCCATTCAACATTTTTCTTGATGATGAGACAACCAATTCCGCGTGGACCACCAAATTTGTGTGGTGTGAAGGCAAGGCTGGTTGCCCCAGTTTCAGGAAAAGATACAGGAATTTTCCCCACGGCTTGGGTTGCATCGACATGCAGGGTGTACCGTGTGTCGGTGTCCTCCAGCACCTGTTGAATGCCTGACATGTCCTCAACTGTACCTGTTTGTCCACAAACAAGTGTTGTTGAAAGAAATACGTTGTAGGCATTGACATCTTCGAGACGAGAACGTTGTTGGCTGCTGGTATCGATAGAAAGGAGCCATGACTGGAGATCCTTTTTGCAAAGGCAGCCATTTTCATCAAGTGGAAGTATGGTCTGTTTTGCTGATTGTGTAGTAAGGGAAAGTGCAGCATTCCGGAGGCTTTCGTGGTCTCGTTGGCTCGTCCCAAATGCAGTCTGTTCTGGATTTCTCAGGCCGTGGACAGCAAGATAATTAGCCTCTGTTGCACCGGATGTGAAAATGAGCGTAGCATCTGAACAGTCAAAATATTCAAGTATTTTGCCCCTTGATTCATCCAGTATGTGGTGTGCACGCCTACCTGCACGATGTGGGCTCGATGGGTTCGCGAAGCAATCAGCCTGAATCTGAGAGATTGTATCGGCTACGATCGGATCAACAGGTGTCGTTGCCGCGTGGTCGAGGTAAATCTCACGGTTTGACATGTCCACTTCGCTTGTGTGAGGGTTAGCTCTCGCCTTGTTTGGCTGCACGTTTTAAATCAGATTCAACCATCATGACAATTAATTCTTGAAAACAAACAGAGGGACTCCAGCCAAGATTTTCTTGGGCCTTCGTAGCGTCACCCAGCAAATGATCAATTTCAGCGGGCCGCTCAAACCGAACGTCATGTTCGACGTGATCACGGTAGTCGAGCCCAACATGTTCAAAAGCTACTTGGCAGAGCTCACGAACGGAGTGCGATGAACCTGTAGCAATAACATAATCCTCGGGCTTATCCTGCTGCAGCATGCACCACATGGCCTTTACAAAGTCTCCCGCAAATCCCCAGTCACGTTGTGCCTCAAGATTTCCAAGAGTAATTGATTTCTGAAGACCTAGTTTTATTCGAGCAGCGGCTTGTGTGACTTTTCTGGTCACAAAGTTCTCGCCTCTTCGTGGACTTTCATGATTGAACAGAATGCCGCTGGAAGCGTGTAAACCATAGCTCTCACGATAGTTGACTGTTATCCAGTGACCATACATTTTTGCCACACCATAAGGTGACCGTGGAGCAAAAGGTGTTGTCTCCCGTTGTGGAGATTCCTGAACGTTACCAAACATTTCAGATGAGGATGCTTGATAAAACCGAACCTCTTGGCCAGATTGGTGTTGAAACTCACGGATAGCATCAAGCATTCCGAGAACGCCAAGTGCTGAGACCTCAGCTGTGTAATTCGGTTGTTCAAAACTGATACGAACATGGCTTTGAGCAGCAAGATTATACACTTCGTGTGGTTGAATATCACGAATGAGACGAACAAGGCTCATCGAATCAGTCATGTCACCATAGTGCAGATGAAGGCAACCCTCCGATGCCGCACCCCGCTCGTATAAACCATCAATACGCGTTCTGGAGAGGTTACTTGTACGTCGAAGCATACCGTGAACCTCATACCCTTTGGAAAGTAAAAACTCTGCAAGGTATGAACCATCTTG
>DONH01000288.1:1326-1577 GCA_003509235.1 Planctomycetaceae bacterium | reverse complement strand
CTCTGCAAGGTATGAACCATCTTGGCCACTGATTCCCGTAATAAATGCTCGACGAGATGTAGACATGGGCAAATATGAAGTGTGGTACGAAAGGAATCATTCGTTGGGCTTGAGGAGACAAATCCAATCATACTCTTCCTGCCCGTTTGTGCGCAATGGTAAGAGCAGTGCAATTGGCTACAGGGGTGCCTCAATACAGAATGCACGATTCATCGAGTAGGCAAAAAGGACACCCTTTTTAAAGGGTGTCC
>DONH01000288.1:864-997 GCA_003509235.1 Planctomycetaceae bacterium | reverse complement strand
AGTGTTCACAGAAAATCTGGAGTTCGATGCAGGAAGCTGCTCGTGCGAGTCGTGACAAACTCGCACGAGCGACCCGATATTATTTTATATCTAGCAGTTCCACGACGAAGTGCAACGTAGCATTTGGTGGAAT
>DONH01000288.1:0-559 GCA_003509235.1 Planctomycetaceae bacterium | reverse complement strand
GTGCAACGTAGCATTTGGTGGAATCACTGGTGGAGCGCCACGAGCACCGTACCCAATAGCACTTGGTATCTGGAGTTCGATCATGCCACCCTGGGCAACGAGTTGCATGCCTTCAGTCCATCCTGGAATGACACCACTGAGTGGAAATTCAATAGACTGCCCCCGCTTATAGGAGCTATCGAAGACAGTCCCGTTGTCGAGCCAACCATGATAATGAACGGAGACAGTATCCGCTGCTGTTGGCTTTTCACCACTGCCGGCACGTAAGACACGGTATTCAAGTCCTGTAGCGGTCTTGGTGAAACTACTCGGTGCGGACGCGTCAGCTGAGCCTGCGCCATCGGGCAACGTTGGGAGGGGAATATCGGCAGATTCTGATTCAGCGGCCATAGTTAAGACACCCACAAAAATAAGAGAAACGAGCAACGCCATAGAACGGTTGGCAACAGCACGCATGGAAACCTCCTTGGTAAGGGACAGATTAGAATCGTACCAAAAAAGCCTCATAAAGGCATCTGCCACACATGAGATCAGAAACATCGGATAAAAAAGCACTACG
>DONH01000120.1 GCA_003509235.1 Planctomycetaceae bacterium | reverse complement strand
TTTGCTGCACTTGTTCGTGCACTCAGCTTTGCCGGTCCATATTGGCGGGTTGTCGCGATCGGTACCGTACTTGCGCTTGCCACTACGTTTGCCAGCCTCGTACCTCCATATCTCACAATGCCACTTGTTGACAGGGTACTCATACCACAGCAATCTGGAGAGCATATAGCTATTGGAGCCGCCCTGCCGTACCTTGCTGGTCTCGCTGTAGCAGCCATTCTTGCTTCTTCTCTTGGATGGGGACGAACATGGATACTTGCCTGGGTCAGTGAACGCATCACTGCAGATATGCGAATTCGTACCTATGCTCACGTGCAGTCATTATCACTCGATTTTTTTGCCACCCGACGAACCGGCGACCTCATTTCAAGAATTGGGAGTGATACTGAGCGGCTGAACAACTATGTATCGATAAGCCTAATCGATTTTTTTTCAAATCTACTTCTCGTGGTATTTACTTCCATTGTTCTCTTTACCATTTCTCCGCTGCTTGCAGTGATGACTCTTGTACCGTTTCCTTTTGTCATTTGGCTTGTCTATTCTGTCCGTGGCAGATTGCACCAAGGATTCTCTCGTAGCCGTATTGCCTGGGCTGATATGACGAGTGTTTTAGCCGATACGATTCCAGGAATCCGCGTTGTGAAGGCATTTGCTCAAGAAAAGCGAGAGATCGGTCGATTCAAGCGCGCGAATCATCGTGTTCTTGAGGCGAATGACGATGTCAACATTACGTGGAGTTACTTTGGCCCGCTCGTCACACTATTTAGTGAATTTGGAATTCTTGTCATTTGGGCAAGCGGAGTGTGGTTAGTTTTTAATAACACTGTCACTGTTGGGACATTAACCGCTTTCCTCGCCTATATATCACGGTTTTATGGCAAGGTTGAATCCATGGTGCGGATGGTTCCTGCAACACAACGGGCGGCTGCAAGCGCACAAAGAATTTGTGACCTTCTTGACTGCCACCCGACGGTCGCAGAGCCCGCTGTTCCGCATCAAATTGAACACATCAAAGGCCAAATTGATTTACAGGATATTCATTTCCGTTATGGCAACCGCGAAGTAATTCATGGAATTACCCTCACTATTGAAGCAGGAGAAATGATCGGGCTGGTTGGAACCAGCGGTGCGGGAAAAACAACACTCGCCAATCTTATCTGTCGTTTTCATGATCCAAGTAGTGGCTCTATCTGTATTGATGGAATAGATCTTCGTAAACTTGCACTCAATAACTACCGACGACATATCGGATGCGTTTTACAGGAACCCTTTCTTTTTTTTGGCTCGATAGCTGAAAATATTGCATACGGACGACCAGAGGCGTCGCGAGAAGAAATTGTCGCTGCCGCCAGAGCTGCCGGAGCACATGAATTTATTCTTCGTCTTCCTCATGCATACGATTCACGGGTCGGTGAACGCGGAGCCCAACTCTCCGGTGGCGAACGACAGCGGATTTCAATTGCTCGAGCACTCTTAGTTGACCCTGCAATACTTATCCTTGATGAAGCGACATCGAGTGTTGATGCTGAGACTGAATCAGTTATTCAGCACGCAATCGAGAAACTTGTGACGGGCCGAACCACGATAGCAATTGCCCATAGACTTGCCACGCTTCGCCGAGCAGATCGTTTAGTTGTACTTGAGCATGGTCAAATTGTTGAAATTGGTACGCATGATGAACTACTTGCTGTTGGTGGGACCTACGCCCGCCTTTACCAGACCCAAATCATTGACAATCACAAACAAGACATCGCTGCAAAAACTCCATACGACACTAAATCTACCACAGAAGAAAAAATATTTTGACTACGTGTGAATTCCTAGTGACATTCGCACGCAGAGAATATCGAGCGTGCTTTATATGAATATCAACGACTGTAGATTCACGTGCTCATCAGACGAGAAAGTTACCTTGCTTACACCCGCAGGTGATCGCCATGTCGCAGTCCGCATTGTACGAGCGTTTCCATTCACTGCTGCTGATGGGCCAGTCGCTGTTGTCGACAACAACGGTGATGAAATCATCTGGATTAAAGACCTTGATTCACTTTCATTGACCCATCAACAATTTATTCAAAGCCAATTAGAACGAGAAGAATTCCTACCACGGATTCATTTCATTGAGTCGGTATCAAGAGGAACACCCCGTCAGTGGAATGTCGCTACCGACCGAGGGCAGAATTCTTTTGAACAAGCCTCGTCTGACGGGGTTGTCTGGCATCCGGACGGGAGCGTCTCCATCACCGATTGTGATGGCATTTGCTACCTTATCCCAGCTGTCCAGAGACTGGACAGACGTAGCCGAAGACTTCTCGAGCGGTATAGCTAGTAGAAAATGCCACCCTCTTTGACCAATCCCTCTCACCTACCAGCTCTAATTTAAACTGGATGGAATACGCCGTTCATACGGACTGGAGCCTCATTTTTTCGAGAAAAAAGGCTCAAGAATCCTAACAATTCGGTTGAAAGACATTTCCAAGCAATTAGGCTCGGAAGTGTCGTCGAAGTACCTTTTCGGAGTTTACGTGATGGTCTCTTTCCAACGTTGTATTGCGCGGGCGTCGGTCAATCGTCTTCTTCCTTTCTTGATGAAAACAGGAGTGGCGCTCTGTGGCCTATTCGCTTTTCTTACTGCGACACCCAGTGCAGCTCAATGCTGTGGGCAAGCAATCACACCACCGGTAGTTTCACAGTCCTACCGTTTGGATTACCAAACGGTGTATGACGAACAAAAGATGACTGCATACAAAATGACATACGAGACGGTTTATGACACCAAGACGTATACGGTACAAAAACCTGTCTGGGAAACAGAGACTCGAGAACGACGATACACCGTCCAACGACCCGTTTGGGAAACTCAGAATCGTGAAGAGCGATACACTGTCATGAAGCCTGTCTATGAAACAGTGGTTCAGGATCGCAGCTACAACGTTGTGCGCGACGTTGTCGAAACAAGTACGCGTGAAGAACGATACACGGTGATGAAACCCGTCTACGAAACCAGCGTGCAGCAGCGGGTAAGTACCGTTCGTCGACCAGTTTACGAAACATCAGAAAGACAGGAAGCGTATACGGTCGCTGAGCCTGTCACCTCTATGAGAACTGCTTATTCTGTCAGCAGTACTCCTGTTGATACAGTGACCCCAGTAGTAACACCTGGCTACACGTCACTCGGCTGGCAGCCGAGGACAACCTACTTTAATCCTTACACTGGAGTAACCTCGTGGAGACGAGGTGGGCTCGGATGGAATGTCACCCCTGGCATGGTTGTCAATCAGGTCAATCGCGTGTATCAGCCAACCGTAACTCCAATTCAGGTGCCACAGACAACATATGTGAACCGAGTTGTTACTCGACAAGTACCGGTTCAGACTGTTCGCTATGTAGACGAACAGGTTGTTCAACAAATTCCAGTACAAACCATGAAAATGGT